>JAKLKA010000069.1 GCA_023150915.1 Polyangiaceae bacterium | reverse complement strand
AGCCGCCGCCACCGCTGGGCGAGCCGCCACCGCCGCTGGGCGCGCCGCCACCGCCGCTGGGCGAGCCGCCGCCACCGCTGGGCGAGCCGCCGCCACCGCTGGGCGAGCCGCCGCCGCCGGTCGAACCCCATTCGAAGCACTGCGTGCCGTCGGTCGAGCAGACGGGGTGCGAGTCGGGGCAACACCCGATGATCACGCCCTCGGGCGAGGGGCATTCGTGGGGCTCTTCGGCCGAGCACGAGACGGCCATGTCTTCGGCCGGTTCCCCGGCGCACGCCCAGGCCAGCGGAACGAGGGCCGCGGCCACGGCGCCCAGCGCCCAGGCCCGCATCAGCCGCCCCGCTTTCGGGCGGCCTCTTGGCCCAGCTCGTCGACCGCGGTCGCAGACTGGACCGCGACCGGGTTGCCTGATTCGCGCAGCGCCCGCGCGTAGGCCGAGAGCCGATCCAGGTCGACGGCCGTGACCCGCTTCATCGTTGCTCTGAGGTTGGACGCCACCACCGGTGTGCACGGCGCGCGCTGGCCTCTCAGCAGATCCACGGTGAAGTCGAACCAGCGGCTGGTGCCGCTGGTCTGCGCCAAGCGCAGGGCGTAGCGCGTCGCGAACTCCATCGAGTCCGGCTCGAGCGCGTGCCCCAAGCTCGACTCTTGGGCCATGTCGAGCAGGGTCGTCTTGAGCAGGTCCTCGGCATCCTCCATGCGACCTGCCTCCAGCGCGCGGTCCGCGATGTTCGCCAAGATCTCGAGGGCGCGGCTCTTCTGGGTCGTCTCGGGGTTGTCGGGCGGCTCCGAGATGCGTCGGGTCGTCTCGGCCTCGCTGCTCGACGGCACCGGGCTGAACTCGTCCTGGGTGGCGGTTGCCGAGCGCCGGGTCGTGCCGTCGCCGATCAGCACCTCGAGCTCTTCGGCGCCGGCGGTCAGCCAGTCCCCGTCGAACAGGGGTTGCGACCCGGTCAGTCGCACCCCGTTCACGTACAGCCCGTTCATGCTTCCCAGGTCGTCGATGCTGACCTGCTCGCCGCGCACGTTGATGCGCGCATGGCGACGAGAGACCTTGGCGTCGTCCAGCAGGATGTGACACGAGGCGTCGCGACCGATCAGATAGGTGCCCTCGGTGAGGAGCAGCTCTTGCCCTCGATGCCGAAGTCTCACCCGGGTCAGCCCTCGCGGCTCGCGAACGCCCATGCTCGCCTCACCTTATCGCGCCGGGTGCCGATATCAAATCTCGTCGCGTTTCGCGCCCTTCCGCGGCCCGCGCGGCGGTGGGTCGGTCGCGCGGCCTGCCCTCCGCCGGTCCGCGGGTCAGCCCACCACCAGCGCGCTCAGGGCGGCCGAGACCTTGCTTTCCACCTGGCTGAAGTGATCGGCGTCGCCGCCGGTTTCGACCACCACCACGCGATCGTCACTGACGAACACCGCCACCCACAGCACGCTCGGTCGTCCGTTCTTCACCGTACGGAAGGCCAGCTTCTTTCCGGCCGTGCCGTTCTGGCTCTTCAGGCTTTCGACCGCCGGCTTGCCGTACCCGCGGCTCGTCAGCTCGTTGCCCACGGCGGCCGCCCAGAAGTCCAGGCTGCCCTTCGGCTCGTTCTTCTCGCGTCGCACCGCGAGCACCACGCCGTCGGCGCTGGTGGCCCGATAGCGGTAGCCCGCCGCGTCGTCGAGCTCGGCGAAGCCGTCGGGTGTCTTGATGTCGAAGCCGCGGCTACACCCGCTGCCGAAGAGCGTCGCGACGAGGGAGAGGGTCAGGACAAAGGTTCGCTGGGTCATGGTCGTGCTTCCGTTCATTCCAAGCTGAGCAGCTGGTCCAGGCCGACTGCCCCGAGCCACTTCACCGGCATGCGGAGCGGGCGGGCCGGAGGGGTCGGGACGGGTTTGTCTCCGGTGGCGACGACCGGCGCCTTGTCTGCGGCCGGCTCGAGCGTCAGGGTGATCAGCGAAAAGGCGGCGCGAGTCTTCAGGTATTGCATGCGGCCCTTGGCCTCGTCGATCTGCCGCACCACGCCTTCCAGCTCTTTGCCCACGCGCAGCGCTTCGTCCACGTTGGCGGCACGCGCCAAGAACTGCTCCAGCCGAGCACGCACCGACTCCAGGTTCTTCAGCCGCACTTCCAGATCGTGGTACTGCTCGGACACGTCTTGTGCGGCCACCGAGCGGCGCGTCACCTCGCCGAGCGCGCCCAGATCTTTGAGGGCCGCGCGGAACCGCTGCGAAGGCACCCGCAGCTGCGCGCCGCTGTCGGTGCGCGACACCAGGTAGCCGCCGTGGGCCTCGGCCACGTCGATGGCTTGCTCGAGGCGATCGGCGAGCTCGGCCTTCGGCACGCGCACGCCCAGCCCGCCCTCGTACACCAAGAGCGGCTTCTGCGCGTCGTCCAGCTTCGGCGCGCGCGGATCTTCTTTGGCCTGCACGGCGCTGGGGCCGCTGGGGCTCGGCGCCGGCGCTGGGCGCGCCAGGCCGGTGCTCGGCGCCGACCTCGGGGCCGATGCCGGCGTTTGGGCGGCACCACCCGGAATTGCCCCCGGCGCGGGGGCAGCGTCGACCGACGCCTCGGTCGCGGCCGCCGGGGCCGCCATCGGGGCCAGCGCTCCGGCGCTCGAGCGCGCCGCACACCCGCTGGCGAAGAGTGAAGCGAGCAGCAGGGCCACGCCCAGGTCGCGGCGGAGAAGGTGAGTCATGCTGCCCAGAACGGCCGGGCCCCTCGGGCGCTTACACGGCCCCTTCCGTCGTGCCCGCGCTCGTGACAAAGCTCGGGGTGCACGTGCCCGCCAGCGACGTCCTCTCGATCCACGGTCTCGAGACCGAATGCGTGGTGGGCGTGTACCCGCGCGAGCGCGGGCGTCCTCAGCCCTTGTCACTCGACATCGATCTGACCGTCGACACCGAGCCCGCTGCCGCGAGCGGCAAGCTGTCGAAGGCCGTCGACTACGACGCCACCGCGCAGGCGCTGGTGTTCTTGCTCCAGACGTGCCGATTCGGTCTGCTCGAGACCGCCGCTCACGCTCTGGCGCGGTACCTGCTCTCGCACCCGCTGCCGACCCAGCGTCAAGCGCGGGTGCATGCGGTGCGCATCCGACTGGTGAAGCCCCAAGCGCTGGCCGGTAGCGCCGTTGCGTCGCTGACCATCGAGCGTGATGCGAGCTGGGCGGCCGTCCCGCGCGAACCCTGCGCGTTCGGCAGCGTCGATCTGATCCTCGACTGTCGCGAGGCGAGCATCGTGCGCCTGAACGTTGCGCCCGGCGCCGAGGTGGCGTTGCACGAGCACCACGAGGCGCACGACGCCGAGCTGGCGCTCACCGCGGGGTTGGTGCTCGACGGCGCTCCCTTCCCGCGGGGCTCGCGGCGCGCGCTCGGGCGCGGCACGCCCCGCGTGCTCAGCAATCCGTCGCGGCGCTGGCAGTCGGTGCTCTGCGCCGATTCGCCGAGCATGCCGCGGGCCTCGGCCGCCGCTCGCGGCGCGCGACCGTGGCCCGACGACCGTCTCGAATGAGGGGCGTACCCCGCTCGATCGGGGTGTGTAGGTCCATGTCATCCATGTCCCACGTTGTCCTTCCATTCTGATCCCGCGGTGCACTTCCCCTATTTCCATTCGCGCTCCATTCGGGCATTCAAGAGCGCGACTGGGGAGGATCCGCCGTGGGTCACGTCAACGAGAGCCCGAACGATTCGTATTCCATCACCGCGTCTGCCGCCTTCGAGCCCGGACCGGACAGCCGCGACCGCCGGCGCTCGCGCCGCAAGCGCGCGGTGCGGGCGCGCACCCTGAGCGTCAAGCGGCTGTCGCGGCTCGATTCCGAGCTGACCCGTGAGCTGCGCGCGCGGGTCGAAGCGCTGCGACCGAAGACCCGTGGCGAGTGCGCCGATGGCCCGAGGCCCTGCCCGCACGTGTCTTGTCGCCACCACCTCTACCTGGACGTGTCGCCGCGCACCGGGGCGATCAAGCTGAACTTCCCCGACCTCGAGGTCTGGGACCTGCCCACCTCGTGCGCGCTGGACGTCGCCGAGGGGGGCGCGACCACGCTCGAGGACGTCGGGGGCATCCTGAACCTGACCCGTGAGCGCATCCGGCAGCTCGAGCTCTCGGCGCTGGCTCGGCTCGAGGCGCTGGGCGACATGCTCGCGCTGCGGGAGCTGGTGGATCCGAACTTCTGCCCGTAGAAGGCAGAATCGGCCGTGCCCGCTCGGGCGCGATTTCGGTTCTTTCGGGCCGATGGCGCCGGCGCGGGCGGTGGTGGTAAGCTTCGGCGTTCACCCCGCTCCCCCCGCGCCCACAGAGCGATGGCAGGCAACCAGCCCCCTCAACGCCCCGGACGTCCGCCGCCGGCGCCGCCCCGCGCCGATCCCAGGGCTCCGCCTCCGCCCAAGCCGGTGGGCGCCGCGCCGGTTGCCGCGCCGCCTCGGAGCCTGGCCCCGCCGCGCCCCGCGGCCGGCGCTCCGCCGCCTCCCCGGGTCGGGGCCTCGGCTGCCGCCGCCCGCGAGCAAGAGACGCTCCTGGCACCCCCGCGCGTCACCCACGAGCGGGTCCGTGCTCAAGTTCCCGCCAGCGGCGTCGAGCTCGTGGGCTCACCGCCGTCGGGGCGCGAGCCCGACAAGTACATCGGGACCACCATCGACGGTCGGTACATCGTCGAGTCCATGCTCGGCGAGGGCGGGATGGGCGTGGTCTACAAGTGCAAGCGCAAGGTCTTCGACCGCCCGGCGGCGCTCAAGATCTTGCGCGCCGATCTCGCCAAGAACACCGAGGTTCTCGATCGCTTCGTGACCGAGGCGAAGGCGGCGTCCGGCATCGGCAACGACCACATCGTCGACGTGTTCGACTTCGGAGAGGTGCCGGACGGGTCCACCTACTTCGCCATGGAGTACCTCGAGGGCGAGACCCTGGGGGCGCGCCTTTCGAGGGGGCGCTTCGAGCCGCAGGCCGTGGTCGAGCTGGGGCGCCAGTTGGCCGAGGGGCTGGCGGCGGCGCACGCGGGGCAGATCGTCCACCGTGATCTCAAGCCCGACAACGTGTTCATCACCCGGCGCGAGGGCCGCGACTTCATCAAGATCCTCGATTTCGGCATCGCCAAGGTGATCGGCATCGAGAACAAGATCACGCGCGCGGGCGCGGTTTTTGGCACGCCCCACTACATGTCGCCCGAGCAGTGTCGCGGCAGCGCCATCGACCACCGCACCGACATCTATTCGCTGGGCATCATCTTGTTCGAGATGATCATCGGTCGCGTGCCGTTCGACGCCGAGAACCCCTTGAGCATCCTCTCGATGCACCTGAACGAGGCCCCGCAGCGCTTCGCGGACGCAGCGCCGGATCTCGACCTGCCGCCGGGCCTCGAGAACCTGGTGCTCAAGTGCCTGGCCAAGCAACCGGAAGAGCGCTTCGCGTCGATGCTCGAAGTGGAGCAGGCGCTCGCCGCCATCGCCCGCGGCGAGGCCGTCGAGATCGAAGTCCCGATCAGCGTGGCGCCGCCTGGGTTCGAGGAGCCGGCCCCCATCGCGGTGCCTCAGGCGCCGGCCGCGCCGCGGCTCGACGCCCCGCCTGCCTCGGGCCCGGTGTCGGTGCGTGAGCCCGCGTCCGACCCCTCACGGTTCTCGTTCGCCGGCGACGTGCGGGCGTCCATTGCCGATGGCGGCCGCCTTTCGGCCGCCTCGGTCCCGAGCTCGGCGGATCCGGTCGAAGAGCAGCTGCGCCGCGCGGCCGAAGCGGCCGACGCCGAGCGCGACTGGGCACGGGCCGGCAAGAGTCGCCGCTGGCCGTTCGTGCTCGGTGCGGCGCTGCTCGTGGCCGCGGGCGGTGGGGTGTGGGCGGTGCTGTCGCTGCAGGTCGAGACGCTGGGCGAAGCGTTTCAACCTGCCCGGTCGCTGCTCTTCGGGAAGTACGTGGACAGCCGTCCGGCCGCCGCCGCCGAAGAGGTGAAGGTGGCGCTGGTGCTCTCGCCGATCGACTCGCACGTTTATCTCGAAGGGCGAGATCTCGGCACGATGCCGGTCGAGGTGCCGGTGAAGAAGGGGCAGAAGCTCGAGATAGAGGTCAAGCGGCAGGGCTATTGGTCCCGCAAGCTGACGCTCGATGCGGACAGCCCCAAGGTCACCGTGCGGCTGGCGCCGTCGACCCACGCCAAGGGGGCCGCGGGCAAGCCGCCGCCGGACCGACCCGGCAGCGAGAAGGCCGAGCCCGCGCCCGAGGCCCCCGCGCCTGCGCCGGACAAAGAAGAGTGAGCTTCAGCTCGAGCGCGTGAACGTTCGTCGTTCGCGGTTCTTCGTGACGCCGGGGAACGCCAGGGCGCGCCCGTGCATCACCACATAGACCCCGGGTGCGAGCAGGCGCGCGGCCAGCAGTGACTCGTTGACGTTCTGCAGCGCGTCCGAGTCGCGGAACTCGAAGGGCCGCATGGCCCCGGTCAGCACCACCGGCACCGCCAGCCCGGGCAGGTTGCGCTCGAGGTGCGCCCCCGTCTCGGCCAGCGTGTCGGTTCCGTGGATCACCAAGATGGCGTCGTAGTGCGCGAGCGCGCCCCGCACCTTGTCGAGGATCTGCTCGCGGTCCGCCGGCGTCATGTCCAGCGAGTCCTTGTTCATCACCGGCACGTGCGTCACCCGCAGATCGGGCAGGCGCAGCTCCTCGAGCAGTCGGTCGAGCACCGAGCGCACGTTGCGCAGGCTGCCGTCGGTCTCGTCGTACGTCTTCTCGATGGTTCCGCCTGTGGTCAAGATGGCCACGTGCAGCGGCCCTTCCAAGCGGCTTGGAGGCGGCCGAGTCACGGGCCCTTGCCCTTGCCGGCGCTGCCGAACTCTCCGCGCTTCTGGCCGACCACGGCGTCCTTGGCGTTCGGGCCGAGCAGCGTGCCGCACAGCGTCTTGCAGTTGGCGTCGCTGTCCGCGCAGCTGCACTTGCCCTGCTTCTTCAGCTCCAGCTTCTCTTTGACCTGTGCCACGGTCCAGCCGGCCAGCTTCTCGACCTTGTCCATGGTCCACTTCTCTTTGATCTGCTTGGGCGTGCGCGGATCGGTCGGCTTGCCGTCGGCCTCGGCGCAGCAGCGGAAGCTCAAGAAGTAGTAATAGAAGCCCTCGTCGTGGGTATAGACCTTGGGGCGACACTGGTTGCGAACGCCTTCGTACCAGGGGCCGCCGGTGTGCACGCTGTCGTACTTGCCGCGGAAGTCGCTCTGCGTGTGGTGCTCGCTGGCGACCACCTCGTCGGTGTTGCCGGGCATGTCGGCCACGCCATAGTCGCTCACGCAGTTCGGCTGGCTGCCGCTGGGCACGCCCTTCCACAAGCGCGCCAGCTCTTTCGGATCGCGCTGGGCGACCTTCTTCATGTCGGGGTTGTCCCACTTGTGATCGCCGTTGCACTGCGACGAGTCCCGCACGTACCCTTGGGGATAGGGCTTCATGCTGGGGCCCTCACAGGCCATGTTCCACTCGCTTTCGGTGCACATGCGCTTGCCGACCGCAGCGCACTTGAGCTGCGCCTGGTGGAAGCGGTTCATCACCTCGGGGCGCACGCCCTTCTGGTTGGGCCACTCGTAGGTGTCCACGCAGTAGCGCTTCTTGACCTTCTCACCCGCGCACACGCTCTTCTCTTCGAAGCGCTCGCAGACGGTCTTCTTGTTCCACTTCGCGTACCAGCTCTTCTCGCACTTGTAGTCGACGTCCGTGCAGTACTCGCCGCTGACCAGCTTCATGCCGGCTGGGCAGGCGCCCTCGTCGGCGGCCTGACTCGGCGCAGCATCCGCCGCCCCGGCGTCCGTAACCGTGACGGGCTCGGCCGTAACACTTCCGTCCGGTTGTGACGTCACACCGGCGTCTGGCGCCGATGTAGGTGCGCCGGGGCCCACCAGGTCGGAACCGCCGGTTTCGGGCTCGGCGGGCGGGACGGTCGCGCAGGCGAAGAAGCCGGCCAGACCGGCAGAAGCGAGCAGGGGGGCGACGCGCATGGCTGCCCCCTTTTACGAGCGACCCCCGCGGACGGGAAGGGTTTTTGGCACCGCCCGGCCGCGTCCTACGGTGCGCCCCGACCCAAGCTTCCCGCCTGGGCCAAGGTCGGACGGGGCGACCTCGGAACGACACACGGCGTGTGGGTCGGCGCCCACGCCGGGGGTGAAAGAAGTCCGCCGTTCCGCCGTTCAGAGGTTGGTCTGGCAGTTGCAAAGGGAACCTTCACAGAAACAGGCGGTCACAGTCGGAGCGGTCGGCACGAAGAAGCGTGGCCGACCCCAGTCGGTGAGAAAGGTCGTAGGAGGAGAAAAGGGTCATGAAGAAGCTCGGTGCAGTGATGATGGTGGCGGTTTCGGCGTTCGCGGCGGTTGGCTCGGTGGCGAGTGACGCGAAGGCCTGCGGTGGTGAGTGGGTGCCCGCGGTCGAGATCGATCACCGCCCCGAGGGCATCGCCCGCGCCGAGAAGGTCCTGAAGAAGGGCGAGCACGCGGCGGCGGCGGCGATGATCATCCGCATGATGCCCCACGTGAAGGATCTCAAGGCCAAGAAGGACGGCACGCTGGTCGCCCGCGCTCAGCGCATCTTGGCGCTCTCGGTTGCCCGCAACAACGGCGCGCTGCCCATCGACAAGGAGCTGCCGTCTTACGTGCAGGGCACCTGGATCGGCAAGAGCGACAAGGACAAGGCGACCAACCTCGAGTGGTCGGTGGCGGCCCTTCGCAAGCTGAACGACATCAAGAAGGACGACGCCGCGGTCCAGAGCGACCTGGCCGAGGCCCTTGCCAAGGTCGAGAAGCACCGCGGTGAAGCCAAGGCGATGCTCGAGAAGCTGGCGGAGAAGGATCTGATCGCGACCCCCGAAGCCTACGCCACGCTCGCCGACCTGCGCAGCGCCGCCGGCGACAGCGAAGGCCAGAAGGTGGCGCTCAAGCGCTGCGAGTCGATGGCCAAGTCCGCCAACGTGTGCCGCGCCTCGGCCTGAGCCGACTTGAAGCTCCGCGCCAGCGGGAGTTGACTCGGAGGTCCCATGACCCGCCCTCTGGTCCTCACGCTGGCGCTCGGCCTTTTGTTCGTCACCGGCTGCAAGAAAACCAACGGGGGGGCGAAACCCGAGGCGTCCGCCAGTGCCAGCGGCTCGGCTGCTTCGGTCGGTTCGGTGAGCCCGACGACCCCCAGCCCGCCGCACCTGACCGGCGACTCGGAACGCGGTCGATCCTTGGTCGAGAAGTTCGAGTGCAGCCGATGCCACGACGGCACCGGCCTCGCCGCCTCGCCGCTGGAGAAGCACTGCGTGACCTGTCACCAGGAGATCTGGACCGACAAGTTCAAGGCGAAACCCGACAAGATTGCCAAGTGGAAGAAGACCGTCGTCCACTATCTGAACGCGCCGAGCTTCGAGAACGCGGGTGAGCGGCTCGAGCCGGCGTTCGTTTCGGCGTTCTTGCTGAGGCCGCACAAGTTGCGCCCGAACATGGTCTCGACCATGCCGCGGCTGCGCATCAGCGAGCAAGAGGCGGCCGACGTGGCGGCCTACCTGACTCGCGGCGCGAAGACCGCTGCCGAGCCCGCCGCCGGCGACTTGACCGCCGGCCGCCAGGTGCTCGAGACCAAGGCGTGCGGCACCTGCCACACCTTCTCGGGAGTGCCCGCGCTGCCGGTGCAGCCCAGCCTGGCCACGCCCTGGCAGAAGGGCAACGACGCCATCGAGCTCGCGCCGGACCTGCGCTTCACCCGCGACCGGATCACGTTCGGCAAGCTCTGGCGTTGGCTGCTCGATCCGGCGAAGGTCAAGCCCAGCACGCTCATGCCCAAGCTGGGGCTCTCCGAGAAAGAGGCGAAAGACGCCGCCGCCTATCTGCTCGGTACCCCGCTGGCGCCAGTCGCGAAGAAGCCCATCCCCGCCCGGCTGCCAGTGCTCGAGCGCAAGGTGACCTTCGAGGACGTGGACCGCGAGGTCTTGCAGAAGACCTGCCGGCACTGCCACACCAACCCGGACATCGCCCGCGGTGACGGCGGCCCGGGCATGACGGGCGGCTTCGGCTTCATCCCGCGCAAGCTGGACTTCTCGACCTACGAGAGCACCAACGGCGGCCTGCTCGATCTGAAGGGCGAGCGCATGAGCGTGTTCACCAAGACCAAAGACGGCACGCCGCTGCTGGTGGCCGCGGTGCTGGCGCGGCAGAAAGAAGAGGCCGGCGAGATCGACCCCGAGGCGCGCGGCATGCCCCTGGGTCTGCCGGCGCTGACCGCCGAGCAGGTGCAGATCATCGAGAGCTGGGTGGCCCAGGGCCGGCCGCAGTAGCTCATGCGGCTGGCGCAGTCGCTGGCGACTGGCGCACTACTTGGTGTCCTTGCAGCAGCGGAAGCCGGCTTCGTAGCCGTAGTCGAACTCTTTGTGGAACGTGACGGTGGGGCGACAGCGGCTGCGCACCGGACCCCACCACCCGCCCTTCAGCCCGCTGCGATTCGGGTGCTTCTCGCCGGGGATCTCGACCCACTCGTTGACGTTGCCGTTGATGTCGACCACCCCCGCCCAGGACACGCAGCTGTGCTTGGCCCCGATGGCGTGCCGTTGGTCCAGGCGCTTCATCTCCGAGCGGCAGAACTCGTTGTCCGGGCACTTGTCGTAGGTCGCCATCTGCCGTGACTGGTCGGGCTGCACGTACGGCTTGTCGATGTTGCACTTGGCCTGGTCGCGGACGTAGCCCGTGGCATAGGGCAGCATCTCGGGCCCCTCGCAGGCGAAGTTGAATTCGTCTTCGGTACAGAGCCGCTTGCCCGCCTTCTCGCACAGGGCCTTGGCCTCGAGCCACGAGGTCAAGACGCGCGGCAGCTGGCCCACCTGGTTGGGCCATTCGTAGCGATCGACGCAGAAAGAGAGGCGTTTCCTCTCCTTCGACACGCAGGTCGACGGCTGCTTGTACTTCATGCACCGCTCGCTGACGGTCTTCTCACCCTTGCGGGACTTGTACTCGGGGTGGTGTTCGACGCAGTCCTGCATCACGGCCGGGCAATAGTCGCCCTCGACCCGCACCATGCCGGCTTCGCACCCCTCGGTGCGCGCCGGCGGCGCCAGGTCGGCCGCTGCCGCGTCCGCCGGCTCGGCGGCGTCGGGCGTGAGGGATGCCGCCGGCGCAGGCGCTGGCGCGGTGGCGGCCGCGGTGGTGGCGGCGCCGTCCGACGCCCGGCTCGACTTGCAGCTCGGCGCGGTGAGCCACACCAGCAGCAGGGCAGGGGCGAGCGTTCGAAGCGCGTGGGCAGGTCGGAGCATCGGGGCCGCGCTCTCATACTGTCGCCGCGGGCGTCGCGCAAACCCGAAGCGGATCGCGGGCTCGGGTCAAAAGGGTCGCCGACCAGGCGAGGCTGGGGTACTCGATCCGCATGGTCGACACCAGCGTCAGCTTCATGAGCTCCCTGTGCATGGGCATCATCGAAGAGCAGGTCCTGATCCCGTACCCGGCCATGGCCGCGGAGCAGAAAGAGACGCTGCACGGCGTGATCGACTCGGTGAAGCAGCTGCTCGGACCGCGCGCCGAGGATTTCCGCAAGTGGGACCGGGCCGGCGAGATGCCCGCCGCGTTCGTGGAAGAGCTCAAGCAGTTCGGCCTGTTCGGGTTGGTCATTCCCGAAGAGTTCGGCGGCATGGGCTTCAAGAGCGCGTCGTATGCCCGCACCCTGCAAGAGATCGCCAAGTACGACGCCTCGGTGGCGGTCACGGTGGGGGCGCACAGCTCGATCGGCATGCGTGGGCTGCTCTTGTTCGGCACCCCCGAGCAGAAGCAGCGCTATCTGCCCAAGCTGGCCACCGGCGAGATGATCGCGGCATTCGCCCTGACCGAGGCCGGTGCCGGATCGGACGCGGCGGCCCTCAAGACCCGGGCCGAGCGGGACGGCGACGGCTGGGTGCTGACCGGCAACAAGCTCTGGATCACCAACGGGGGCATCGCCGACTTCTTCACCGTATTCGCCCGCACCGGCGAGCTCGAAGGCAAGCCCCACATCACGGCGTTCATCGTCACCCGCGACATGCCGGGCGTCAGCGTGGGCACCCACGAAGACAAAATGGGGCTGCGCGCCAGCTCCACCACCACCGTGCATTTCGACGGCGTACGGGTTCCGGCGGAGAACGTGCTGGGCGAAGAGAACAAGGGGTTCAAGGTCGCGATGGCGATCTTGAACAACGGGCGCACCGGGCTGGGTGGCGGCGCCATTGGCGCCATGAAGAAGCTGATCGAGCACTCGACGAAGTACGCGAACGAGCGCAAGACCTTCGGCAAGTCGATCCGCGAATACGGCATGATCAAGCTGAAGGTCGGCCAGATGGTCGTCGACTGCTACGCCACGGAGGCCGCGGTCGAGATGGTCGCCGCGCTGATCGACGGCGGTTACGAGGACTATGCCGTCGAGGCGGCGATCAGCAAGGTCTTTGCCAGCGAGGCGCTGTGGCACACCGCCGACGAGGCACTGCAGATCGCCGGCGGCAATGGGTACATGTGCGAATACCCCTACGAGCGCATGATTCGCGACGCGCGCATCAATCGCATCTTCGAAGGGACCAACGAGATCTTGCGCTTGTTCATCGCCTTGACTGCGATGAACGACGTGGGCAGTCAGCTCAAAGAGCTGTCGTCGAGCATGCGAGGCCTGTTCGACGACCCGATCAAGGGCTTTGGTGTGTTGCGCCAGTACGCGCTCAAGCACGCCAGCTTGGTGACGGGCATTCCCCGGGCGCGCAGCCGCTTCACGCTGGTCAGCCCCGAGCTGCACGAGGCGACCACGGTGTTCGAAGAGCTGACTCGCCACCTGGCGGCGGCAGTGGACCGGATCTTGCGCAAGCACGGGCGCAACATCATCGGCAAGCAGCTGGCGTCGCGCCGGCTGGCCAACATCATGATCGACCTCTTCGTGCTGGCGTGCGTGATCTCTCGGGTGAACGCCTCGCTGGCCGCCCTCGGGGCCGAGAAGGCCGCCAAAGAGGTCGACATTCTCAAGGTGTTCAGCGGGCAGGTCGAGCGTCGGGTCAAGCACGCCTTCGGCCTGATCGACATCAACGACGACGAGCTGATCAAGGGTCTGGCCGATCACGCCTTCGACGCCGAGAAGTTCAGCTGGGACAACGTGTGAGGCCGTGTAAGCCCGCCGAAACCCCAGGTTTGTCGCGGTCTCGCGCCGGCCTGCTCCCCCGGCCGGCAAAGCGCACGCGGACCCTGGACCGGGCTCGGCCCAGCACGTACTCTTTGGCAGCCCATGGCCTCACCGAACCCGAGCTCGAAAGCCGCCGACGCGTCCCTCGACGCCATCCCGATGAAGAAGTCCAACCCGCTGGTCCTGTTCGGGATCATCGGCGCGGTGCTGCTGGTGGGCGGCGTGATCGCCGTCAAGAGCATGGGCGGCAAGCCCAAGGCGAGCGCTGCCGCGGTTTCGAGCGTCGAAGACCCGCTGGCTGGGATGACGCCCGAAGAGCGCAAGCGCCACATCGAGATCACTCGCAAGAGCCTCGAGGCCGTCGCCGCCAAGCAAGCCGAAGAGGACACCAAGAAGAAGGCGGCCGAAGAGGCGAAGAAGGCGGAAGAGGCCGCCAAGCCCGCGGCGGGCGGCGGCGTGGCACCGGCGGCGGGCGGCGGCGGTGATCCGGCCCCGGTGGCGGCCAAGGCGCCCAGCGACGACCCGCCCAAGAAGAAGGCGCCGACCGGTGCCGAGAAGAAGAAGATGGACGACCTCGACAAGCTCGGGTCCGACATCAGCGGCAAGCTCGGGAAGTAGCCCTGAGGGCCCGAGCCATCAGCTGTAGGCTGCGGCCCTCAGCAGATCCGGAAACGCCGGGCGGCCGAAACCGCGAAATCGCGGCGGTGAGCGCAAAGGCGCAGGTGGCACGGTGTCTGCACTCACGGCGGACATGCGGCTCGGACTGGTGATCGTGGCGGCGGTGCTGGCCCTGGGGACAACCCGGACGGCGGCCGCCGAGCGCCGGGCCCCGGCTTCCCGGGGCGCGTCGGCGCTGGAGGTCACGTTGCTCGAGGGCTGGCGCGCTCAGGGCCCTCAGATCGACCTGGGTCGCCAGACCGCGGCGCACAAAGAAGCCGCAGAGCCCGGCCAAGACCTGAGCCTGGCGGTGGAGCGCATGTGGTCGCAGGCGCGGGTGCATCGCCGCCCGGGCGGCGCCGAGCTGGTCGTCCGCGGCCGCTTCTGATCGCAAATTCGGCGCGAGATCGCGGCCCCCCCCGCGCTACATTGTCGACTCCGTGTCGAAAGCGCACTCGCCGGCGGGGCTGCACGCCGACGGCCACCGGCGTTCTCGCCGGCCGTTGTCGCCGCAAGCCCAGAAGATCTCGCCGCAGTTCCGCGTGCGGCGCTTCGCCGGCCCCGGTGCGCACGTGGGCGCGCTGTCCCACCTGCGCATCGCCCACTTGACCGATCTGCACGTCGGGCGCGTCACGCCCGAGGCCGTGCAAGACACGGCGGTCGAGCTGGCCAACCGCGAGGCCCCCGACGTGGTGGTGATCACCGGGGACTTCGTCTGTCACAGCCAGCTCTACCTCGACCAACTGTCGTGGCTGGTGTCCCGCTTCGACGCCCCTGTGCTGTGCGTGCTCGGCAACCACGACTACTGGGCCGGCGCCGAAGAGGTGCGACAGGCGCTTCGCCGCGGCGGCGCCGAGGTGCTGTCGAACGAGCACACCGTCCTCACCTTCCGGGGACAGAAGCTGCAGATCGTGGGGCTCGACGACGCGTACACCGGGCATGCGTCGTGGGCCGACGCCGTGCGCGGGCTGTCGCGCGACCTGCCGACCATCGGCCTTTCACACATTGCGGAAGAAGCGGACGTGCTCTGGGCGCACGGCGTGCCGCTGGTGCTGTCGGGGCACACCCACGCGGGGCAAGTCACCCTCGCGCGCCTGCACGAGCTGGCCATCGGGCGCCTGGCCGGGCACAAGTACGTGCACGGCCTGTACGGTGCGCGTAACGGCGGCGCCGGCGCCGGCGCCGGTGGCGCGGTCTACGTGGGCGCTGGGGTCGGCGCGTCGGTCATGCCGCTGCGCATCGGCGAGCGGGGCCGACGCGAGGTGACGATCTTCGAGCTGGGCCACGAGCCCGGAAGCTTCGACGAGCCGCACTCCGAGCAAGCGCCGCGACCCGGCCGCGCCCCCTCCGAGAAGAAGCGCTACGCGCGCGCGGCTGCCGTGGTGAAGAAAGAGCAGCAGCGGAAGAAGAAGCAGCAGCGCTGACTCATCGCGCGAACCCGTAGGCCTCGGCGCGCTCGAGGGGCGGCAGATGCTCTTTCGCCAAGAGCAGCGTTCGCACCGACCAGAGCTCGCTGAAGACGCGATAGCGCGCGGTCTGGTCCAGATAGTCGACGCCGCTCGACCCGCCGGTGCCGACCCGGCGGCCGATGATGCGCTCGACCATGCGAGCGTGCCGCGAGCGGAAGATCACCAGCTGCGCTTCCAGCTCGACCACCGAGTCGATCAGCAGGCGGGGCCACGCAAGCAGCGGCAGCTCGCGATAGCTCTCGATGAACAGCACGCCCGCGCGCACCCGACGCACACGCGCGCGTTCGGCTTCGGTCACGTCTTCGGCGAACAGAAAGCGCTTGGCCGCCGCTTCGGCGTCGCGCATTCGTGCCTCGATGGCCGCCGCGTCGCCGCCCAGCGACGCCACGAGCTGGCCGGTCTTCAGGGCGTTCGCGCGCTGAAACGCGGCGAAGTAGCTGGCGACGAACCGCTCGACGGTGGCGTCGTCGCCGGGCTCGCTGGGCCCCGAGCCCTGAACCGGCGTGCGATACAGCCAGTCGTGGAGCACCGAGCGCAGCGTCGGCTCCGAGCGTGCCTGCTCGATGCGTCCCCACGCCTGACGCCCGCCCGGCGAGCTCTGGGCCAGGCCGCGGATGTGCTCGAGCGGGTCGGCGCCAGCGTAGGCGATGCGCTCGGCGTCGCCCAGGCCGAGCAAGATCTCGAGCTCGCGCAGCTGGAACGACTGAAAGCCGCTGGCCGGGATCAGCTTGTCGCGGAACGCCAGGAAGTCCTGCGGCGTCAGCGTCTCCATCACTCGGAACTGGTCGACCAAGAGCTTCATGATCTCGGTCACGCGGCCCAGGTGGTGCACCACGAACGGGATCTTCTCTTCGGGCACGCGGGGCGCGGCCAGCTCGGTGCGCGCAGATCGAAGCTCGCGCAGCACCAGCTTGAACCACAGCTCGTACGCCTGGTGCACGATGATGAAGTGGAGCTCGTCGGTGCTCAGCCGGGTTTCGTCGCCCTCGACCCCACCCTGGAGGTCGAGCAGTCGGTCGAGCTTCAAGTAGTCCCAGTACGTCGGACCCATGGCTCGGGCTTAGCCCAGGCTGGCGCTCGCACAAAACGACGACGGGCGCCCCGTGGGGCGCCCGCCGCTGCCCTCCCCGGAAGGGGAGAGCCCTGTCTCACGCTCGACTCAGCCGCCGGTGCCCGGCAGCGTGGCGTTCGGCAGCCACTTGAAGCCGTCGAGCAGCGCCAACGAATCGAGGGTGGTGTCGCCCACGTCGAAGATCGCGAAGCGGACTTCGACGATCTGCCCGGGGATGACGTTGCCCGCGACCGTGAGCCAGTAGGTGCCGCCGCCACCGGGGCAGGCGTTCGCGCCGGTACCCGGCTCCCAGCCGGTGCCGGCCAGGTCGGTGACGCCGAGCGAGCAGGACTTCGCGTTGACGTCCGCCTCGTAGCAGGGCGAGCCAGAGACCGAGACCTTGGGGTCACACACCGCGAACAGGTTGGTGCCCTTCGCGATGTTGATGCCGACCGGCCACTTGGTACCCGTTGCCAGGTCGATGTAGGTGGTCAGGTTCTTGTCGACCGGGTTGGGGATCGGCTGGGGCGTCCCGCTCGGCGTATCGACCAGCGTGATGAACTGGTCGTTGAAGGTCGAGCAGACGTACTCAGGGTACTCGGACGAGAAGAAGTAGCTGTTGAACGAGAACGACCGGGCGTTGGTCGGTGCACGCAGGCGGATGCGCAGCATGACCGAGTCGTTCGCCGTGCCGCCGCCCGCGCTGCCACAGGCGGGAGCCTGCGGGAACTGGTTGGCTGCCTTGAGCGGCGGGTTGGCGGCGCCGTACCAGTCCTTGATGCACTTCGGGCTGGTGCAGGTGGTGATGTTCACGTTCGAGGAGGGCGTGTGCCCGGTCGCGACGTTCGAGCCGAACGTGCCGCCGTTCGGGCCCGGGTTGGTCTGGGTCTTGTCCGCAGCGATGCCGCTCGACAGGACCACCATGCTCTTGCCTTCGAGCGCGGTGATGTTGTCGCCGAACTTCGGGCGGATGCTGTGGGCGCGCTTGTCACCCACGGGCGAGCCGTCGGCGCGGAGCAGCTCGGCCTCGATCAGACCCCAGGTCTTGGACTTCTTGTCGGCCGGGGTCTCTTCCGTGGTGCGGCAGACGCCCAGGGCCTTGGCATAGTCCTTCGGGTCCGACGAGTCGCTGGCCAGGGCCGCGTCGCAGTCCTGGGTGTCCGACTTGTCGAACAGATCGGCCAAGCCGTTGCAGTTGTCGTCGATGCCGTTGCCCACGACCTCGAGCGCGCCGGGGTTCACGAGCTGCGGGTTTGCACCGCAGACGCCCGGGACCTCGCAGCAGTCGCCCTCGGCCTTGCCGGCGTAGCCGTCGCCGTCGCAGTCCGTGGTGTTCGTGTCGCAGCTGCCGCACTTGCCCTGCAGGCAGGCCTGGCCGCTGGGGCAGACGGTGCCACAGCCGCCGCAGTTGTTCTTGTCGTTGCCCGTGTCCACGCACGAGCTGCCGCACTTGGTGTAACCCGTGCCGCAGCTGGTGGCGCACTGGCCCGCCGAGCAAACCTGGCCCGACTGGCAGGCCGCGCCGCAGGCGCCGCAGTGGTTCGGGTTGCTCTGGGTGTCGACGCACTCGGTGCCGCACTTGGTGGCGCCGCCGGCGCACTTGATGCCGCACACGCCGACCGAGCAGACCTCGCCGGACTTGCAGACGGTGCCGCAGGCGCCGCAGTTGTTCGGGTCGGTGCCGGTGTCGACGCACTTGTCGGTGCAGAGCGTGGTGCCCGCGCACTTGGCGTCGCACTTGCCCTGCGAGCAGAACTCGCCGGTCTTGCAGGCCGTGCCGCAAGTGCCGCAGTTGGCCGGGTCGAAGTCGGTGTTGGTGCAGGTTCCGTTGCAGTCCTTGAGCGTGCCGGGGCAACCGCCGCCGCCGCCCATGCCGGCCATGCCGCCGGTGGCGCCGCTGCCGCCGGTGGCGCCGGTCGCGCCGGTGCCGCCGCCGCCGAGCCCGCCGCCCATCCCGCCGGTCGCGCCGACATTGCCGGTGCCGCCCGTAGCCGTGCCGCCGCCGCTGCTGTCGCTGCCGCAACCCGGAGCCATTGCCGCTGCACCGAGGCCGAAGACCCCGATGGCAGACGCGCGTAGAACACCCTTCCTAAGACTCATTTGCCGTTACCTCCCGAAGAGGCACCTCAGGTAGCCCCATGTGGGGCATGGTGCAACCTTGGGGCCCTGAAAAATGCTATCGTTTCAGGCTTTGCCGCGCTCTCCTGGACGCTTAGGCAATAATTTCGTTCGATCCTGCTCCATCCAGCCGGATGGCGCGGCGCGCCGCGATTCCGCCTCCGCGCGCTCACGGCGGGGTTGTCCCCGCCGGGGTCGGCATCGTCCGGCCGGCGAGGCGGCCGTCGACGAAATGGGAATTGCCCCCGCCCTCACCCGATTGGGGGGCGAGCGAGCGGGCCCTCGAGCTCGGTCAGCAGCCGCGGCGTCTGCTCCCTGACGTCGCTCGCCGCGGCGCGGGCCCAAGCCTCGACCAGCGGCAGCTCTGCGCGGTCGATGGCCAGCCGCGGGCGCGCCGAGAGCGCGTGCTGCACCCGCAACGCCACCACGCTCGGCGTGGTGTGCTGCCGCGAAACGCCGCGGGCGCGCATGCTGGTGACGAGCGCCGTGTACGCGACCCCTTCACCCGCATTCCGCCACTCGAGCGCGGCGCTCAGGCGGGGCGCGTGGGCCAGTGCTGCCAAATACGCTGCTCGTGCCTCTCGCGAGTCGGCCAGCACGCCGTCCAGCAAGATCTCGACGCCGACATGGGCCACCGCGCGAGCGCGACCCCGCTCGAGCCCCGTGCGGACCAGCCGCGTCGACGCTTCGCCCATCAGCGCTCGGAACGTCGGCGAGTCGTGGAACGCGTCGTCGGTCAGATGATGAAACGCCACGCCCTTCGCCACGGTCGCGTCGCCCACGCCCGGCGGGCGCGCTCCGATCATCGCGGCCAGATCCGGCAGCATGGCCCCCAGCACGTAGCCGGGCTCCGTCGAGCGCCAGCACGCCACCGCCGCGTGACCGAAGAAGTTCACGCCGGGAGTATAGGGCGTGCTCGATTTCTCTGGGAGCGTGGCCGCCGCCGGACAATGCTTCCGCGCCCGTGTATCAGATCGTCGCCCACCAGACCTTCTCCGAATCCACCTTCTTGTGGGAGGTCTTTGCCCCCGACGTGGCCAAGGCGGCCCAGCCGGGGCAGTTCGTCATGCTGCGGCTGCACGAGCACGGCGAGCGCATTCCGCTGACCATCGCCGATTTCGACCGCCGGCGCGGCACGGTCACCCTGGTGATCCAGGCGCTGGGGCGCTCGACCCGCGAGATGCTGGGCAACTACGCCCAGGGTGACTGGTTCCTCGACTTCGTCGGCCCCCTGGGGATTGCCAGCCACATCGACGAGCCGGGGCACGTGGTGCTGGTGGGCGGCGGGCTCGGGGTCGCGCCCATCTTTCCGCAAGCGCGGGCCTTCAAAGAGGCCGGCCACCGGGTGACCAGCATCATCGGTTTCCGCAGCAAGGCCTTGGTCTTCTGGGAAGCGCGCTTCGCCGAGATCAGCGACGAGCTGATCGTCTGCACCGACGACGGCAGCCATGGGCGCGCCGGGCTGGTGACCGGCGCCGTGGCAGACGTGATCACCCGCGAGCCCGTTCCCAAGCGCGTGATCGCCGTCGGGCCCTTGCCGATGATGCGGGCCGTGGCCGAGGTGACGCGACCCGCGGGCGTCCCCACGGTGGTGAGCCTGAACGCCATCATGGTGGACGGCACCGGCATGTGCGGCTCGTGCCGGGTCACCGTGGGCGGCGACGTGCGCTTTGCCTGCGTCGACGGGCCCGACTTCGACGCGCACCAGGTCGACTTCGCCGAGCTCAGCGTTCGCCAGCGCCGGTTCAAGAAGCTGGAGCAGCGGGCCGACGCCGACTTCGCCCACGTCTGCAACCTGGACCTTCAGCTGTTCGAAGAGGGCAAGCGCAACTACAAGAAGCTCAAGGAGGTGCCCGCCGTCGCCACCCCCATGCCCGAGCGGCCCGCGCTGGAGCGCGCGCAGTGCTTCGACGAGGTGAACCTGGGCTACACCGAAGAGCAGGCGCTGCTCGAAGCCGAGCGCTGCATCCAGTGCGTGCGCCCGACTTGCATCGAGGGCTGCCCGGTCAACATCGACATTCCGCGCTTCATCCGGCACCTGTTGGTGCGCGACCTGCCCGGCGCGCTCTCGGTGATCCACGAGGAGAACCTGTTCCCGGCGATCTGCGGGCGCGTGTGCCCGCAAGAGAGCCAGTGCGAAGCGCAGTGCATCTTGCACAAGAAGATGGAGCCGGTGGCCATCGGCCGGCTCGAGCGCTTCGTGGGCGATCACTCGCCCATGCCGATCATCGAGCCGGTAGCCAAAGATCCCAGCAAGGGTCGCGTGGCCATCGTGGGCTCGGGCCCGGCGGGCCTGGCCTGTGCGGGCGATCTGGCGCGCGAGGGCGTCGAAGTGGTGGTGTACGAGGCGTTACACGTCGTCGGCGGGGTCTTGCGCTACGGCATCCCCAGCTTCCGCCTGCCTCGCGAGTCCATCGAGCGTGAGGTGCGCGCGCTCGAGC
Source organism: Polyangiaceae bacterium (assembly GCA_023150915.1). Taxonomy (GTDB): domain Bacteria; phylum Myxococcota_A; class Polyangia; order Polyangiales; family Polyangiaceae; genus JADJKB01. Next base: position 15,537 of record JAKLKA010000069.1, on the reverse strand, counting down.
AGCTGGGCGTGCGGTTCGAGGTGAACAAGGTCGTCGGCAAGACCTTCACCGTCGAGCAGCTGCTGGGCGAGATGGGCTTCTCGGCGGTGTTCGTCGCCACCGGGGCCGGGTACCCGGTGTTCTTGGGCATACCGGGCGAGGGCGCGGGCCAAGTGCTGAGCGCCAACGAGTTTCTGACTCGCGTCAACCTGATGGGCGGCGATCGCTTCCCGTATCGCGACACACCCATCGACCTGGGCGAGTCGGTGGTGGTCATCGGCGCCGGCAACACCGCCATGGACTGCCTGCGCGTGGCCAAGCGGCTCGGCGCCCAGCAGGTGCACTGCGTGTATCGCCGCACCGAAGCCGAAGCGCCGGCGCGGGTCGAAGAGCTGCGGCACGCTCGCGAAGAGGGCGTGGCGTTCCACTTCTTGCGCGCGCCCACCGAGATCGTGCTCGACGCCGACGACAACGTGCGCGCGCTGCGCTGTCAGCAGATGGCGCTGGGCGAGCCCGATGCCTCCGGGCGGCGCAAGCCCGTGCCGGTCGAGGGCGAGATCGCCGAGTACCCGGCCAGCACCGTGATCTACGCCCTGGGCACCCGCGCGAACCCCATCGTGCCGCGCTCGACCTCGGACCTGAAGCTGAACAAGTGGGGCTACATCGAGGCGGATCCGCTCACCCAGGCCACCAGCATCGAGGGGGTGTTCGCTGGCGGGGACATCGTCACCGGCGGCGCCACCGTGATCCTCGCGCTGGGCGCCGGCCGGCGCGCCGCGCGGCACGTCAGCCGCTACCTGGCGAGCCGCGTGTGGCCGCCCACGGCGGCGGACAGCGGCGAGGACGACTTCCCGGCGGGCGAGGGCAAGTGCCCGCGCTGCCATGGCCCGGTCGATCCCGGCGAGCCCTACGTGTGCTGCGCCGGCGCCGCCATTCGCTGGCAGTGCCTGTCGTGCCACAAGATCCACGAGGGCTTCGCCTTCCCCTTCGGGCGCTGTGCGGCCTGCGGCGGCAAGCTCTCGCGCGAGGCCAGCGAGTCCCCCGCCGACGACGCGGTGCGCGACGCGGTGCAGAAGGCCATGGAGATCGAGCTGGGCGGTTGGGTCTTCTACGCGCGCGGCGCCAAGGCCACGACCGAGCCCGAGCTGTCGGACATGTTCTCGCGCTTGGCGGCCATGGAGCGCGAGCACCTCGAGCTGCTCGCGACGCGCTATCACATCCCCGCGCCCGAGCTGGGCGACGTCGAGCTGGGCGCCGACGTGAGCGCGCTCTATGCCGGCGTGGACTCGCCCAAGACCCCGGTCGAGCTGCTCGAGCTGGCGCTGAGCCTGGAAGAGCGCGCGAAGCGCTTCTTCGGCGACAAGACCAGCGAGCTGGCGCGCGGCAGCGCCGTGTGGCGCCTGTACCGCGAGCTCGAAGCGGAGGAGCACGAGCACGTGGCGCTGATCGAGACCGAGCTCCTGCGCCGGAAGGGCGGGCGGGCGGGGTTCTTCTGAGGGTCATCCCCAGAGGCCGGTGCCGAAGTGAGCCAGGAACGCGGATCCGGGCGCGGGCCTTCAGGCTTCGGCCCAAGGGCTCAGCACCGGCACTCGCGCCCGCTCGGATTCGGTGCGGTCACGTCACACGACCGTGCCGTGCGCGCCCCGACCGGCGGCGCCGTCGAGTGGGCCGTGCAGGCAGTGCCGAAGTGAGTCAGCGCGCCAGCACCTGGCGGATTTTCTCGCGCAGCGCGTCGCTGACCCACGCTCCGAGATCGTCTCGATCGAAGCTTGCCGCTTCCGCCGCGGACACGTCGAGCACCCCGCCGCGCACGAGATGCTTCGCGCGGGCGTAGGCGTCGGGCGGGTGAGCGGCGAAGGCGGCCAGCCGCTCGCCGGCGCGCGCGCTCGCGTCGTCGCTGAGCTCGTCCAGCAGGCCGAGCTCGAGGGCCGTCGCTGGGTCGAACAGCTCCGCGCCGAGCACCACGCGGCCGAGGGCCCGGGCCGGGACGCGAGCCTTCACCAGCTTCATCACCCGCGGCGGGAAGCGCAGGCCCAGGGCCACTTCGTTCAGTCCGATGCGGGCCTTGCCGCTGGCGGGGGCCACACGGTGATCGCAACACAGGGCGAGCACGCAGCCGCCGGCGATGGCGTGGCCATTGACCAGCGCCACGGTCGGGCCGGGGTATTCGAACAAGGCTCGGGTCATCTCTTCGAGCAGCTCCAGGAACGTCGCCATCCCGGCCCGGTCGAGCGAGAGAACCTCTTTCAGGTTCAGGCCAGCGCTGAAGGCGTCGCCGGCACCGGTCAAGAGCAGCGGCTCGCCGGCCGCGGCGGCGAGCTCGTCGATGATCTGCCGCATCAGCGCGCTGTTGATCGCGTTCTTGCCGGGCGCCGAGAGGATGATTTCTTTCATGGTGCGGGCTCCGTCACGAGCTCGAACTCGAGCTCCGGGGTCTGCTTGGGATCGGTCGTGGCGGTGATCGACTGGGCGCCGGCGGGGACGCTCAACTCCTCTCCGTTCACCCGAGCGCTCTTCACCTGCTCGCCCTTCGGCGCCTGCACCACGAGCTGCCGCGGGCTGGTGCCGCCTGGCCGATAGCGCCCGCGGAGCGACGCGCCCCGCTGAGAGAGCTCGACCAGCGCCGTGGCCAGCGTGAAGCTGCGGCTCGGGACGCGCGGTGAGATCACGACCCCGGCAGCGCTCGCCTCGACGCCGGCGATCTTGAGCGCAGCGAAGAGCGGCATCGCGTGATAGTTGTTGTTCTGCACGGGGAAGTCGGTCATGGGCGTCACCTGGCTCTTCCAGGCCCAGCCGCTCTGGCTGCTCACGCCGTCGGGGCCGCTCCAGATCCCGTACCAGCTCTCGGGGAAGGCCTGCGCGTGGGCCGCCATGGTGTTCTTGGTGAAGTGCTTCCAGGCTCGCGCCGGGTCCGAGCGCGCATAGCCCCAGGTGAGCGGCGCGCTGATCGCTGGCCAGACTTGCCCTCCGGGCGTGAGCGTGGCCCCGATGGGTGAGGGGTCGTCGAGCTTCTCGGCCACGTTCTGGGTCAGCTTGGCGCGTGACAGCCCAGTGTCGAAAGTGTCGCCGATCAGCGCCCAGATCTGTGACTCCAGGTTGATGGTCTGGTCGTAGCGCGGCTTGCCGTCGCCGAAATAGCAGCGGTAGAAGAACTCGCCGTTGTGGGCCTGCTCGAGGGCCGCGCGGTAGGCCGTGACGCGCGCTCGGATCTCCTTCGCCAGCTCGGGGGCCCGGGGCTCGACCAGATCCGCGATGCGCGGCAAGACGGCCACGGCCATCTGGGTGTTGGGAACGCTCTCGCCCTTCGCTATGGCCAGCTCGCGATTCGGCGCCTCCATCACGATGCCGTCGCTCCAATCCCCGGTGCCGATGCGGATCAGGCCGTGTTCGCCGGTGCCGACCGACTGGAACAGATGCTTCAGTGCGCCGGCGGTGTGATCCCACACCGTGGCGCCCGGGCGCGCCGTGCGCGGCCAGTAGGGCGCCTTCTCGTCGAAGAACGCCAGGTCGCCGGTGGCGCCCAGGTACTCGCCCAGCGCCCACAGGAAGAACAGCGGCAGATCGCTGGGTGCGGAGTGGATGCCCGCGTCGTCGAGCATGCCGTGCCCCTGGAACGCGTACGAGAACCGCTCGTCGGCGAACTGGATGCCCATGAACAGCCGCAGCTCGGCGCGCGCGAGGGGCGGGTTGGTGTAGACCAGCGGCAGGGTGAACAGCCCGAGGTCGCGTGCCGCGCCGTCCGCGCCGTGCAAGTAGAGATAGGCCGAGCCTTGCGGCACCACCGGGCCCTGCCAGTAGTCGTGCCGCCCCACCGAGGCCTCGACCTGGTAGGCGTGCCAGGCCAGCTCGCGCGACAGCTCGGGGGCGCTTTGCTCGGCGAAGTACAGCAGTCGGTCCGAGAGCTCGTCGGCCTGCTGGTCTCTCGCGCTGAAGCTGGGGTCGTGCCAGCTGGGCGCGTCGGGGAACTCTTCGCCCTCGGCCGCGTAGCCATAGACGAACCGCAGGCGCTCGGAGCCGCCGGGGGGGAGCACCACCACGCTCTTCATCACGAACGCGTGCGGCTCACCGGTGCCGCTCACGGGTGCGCGGCTGAACGGCTCGAGCCCGGCGCCGCCGACGTCGAACAGCACGCCGTCGGGCGCGGCGACCGTGCCGGCGCCGAAGAACGCCGCCTGGTCCACCAGCACGTCCGAGATGCCTCCGAGGGGCGCCGCCAGAAACGGGCTGTTCGCGTAGTGGTCCGCGGCGCTGGGCTCGTCGGGCTTCGGGCGCGCGGCGTCGCCCGCCCAGCTGCGCCGGAGCTCGAGGCGATGGTGCTCGGGATCGAAGCTCGCCTCTTCCTCGAACCAGTCGTTCCGAGCGTCGCGGGTGTCGCGGGCCATGCTCGGCGCCAGCGCGAAGCTCTCGCCCGATACGATCCAGTTGATCTCGATCGGGCGTCGGAACACGTCCCAGTATTCCCAGTGGGTCAGGGTCTTGGTCTCGCTGCCCAGGTTCTCGAGCGTCACGTCGCTCACGATCGCCGCGACGTTGCCCTTCGCCGCCGCGGTGACCCGCGTCGCGCGCACCCCGCGATGCTCGATGCTGCTCTCGGCATAGCCCATGCCGAAGCGCCGCGTGGTGCGGGCCGACTTCGGTCGCCACTTGTAGGCGGTGCACCAGCGCTCGTCGCCGTCCGACAGCCAGCCGAAGCCGCCGGCGAACGCCTGCTTCGACTCGTCGAGCTTGTTCAGGTACTCCACGCCGCGATCCTGGGTGACCAGCTCGATCATGCCGTCGTTGAAGACGTGTGCGTTGACGCGGTGGTTGCCGAAGGCCGCCCAATGGTCGCGGCGATCGAGCGCTTCGCCGTCTGGCGCACGCTCGCTCACCGGATACGCGGCGCGGGCGTCGGCGTGTTGGTCCAGCCGATAGTCGTAGGCCGGCCGTCCCTGGTCGTCGATCACCCAGCGGCCGAAGATCCCGCTGCCCAGCGAGCAGTCGCGGAACTGCCTGGGGTCGTCCAGGTTCGGCGCGTCGCAGCTCTCGGGCGCGGGCACCCACGGCGGGTCGCCCGTGCCGGGTGCCGGCGCGCGCTCGTCTTGCCCGCAGCCGATCAGCACCCACGAGCACGCGAGCCAGGTCAGCCGCCTTCGCATCGAGTGGATGGTAACGAAAGGGCCGCTCGAAAGCAGCGCTGCGTCGCGCCGGTCACAGGCGCTAGCACGATCGGGCTTGGAACAGGACGCCGTGCCCGAAGCCGAGCTGCCGTCGGGACAGGTGCCCACGCAGCTGCTGGCGCCGCCGTCCGGCCGGGAGCCCACCCGGCTGTTGCCGCTCGAGCCGCCGCCGCGGCAGCGGCCACCGGCGGGCAAGCCGCGCAGCGTGCTCTTGCCCATCGCGGTGGCGGTGAGCGTGCTGGCGGTCGTGGTGCTGGGGGTGGCGGCGGTGCTGGTGTGGCGCTGGCGAGGGCCCTGAGTCAGTCGGGGGCCCCCACCACGGCCAGCACGGCGTCGGCTTCGACCTGTTCGCCCTCGGACACCAAGAGCTGCTTCACGACGCCAGCCTCGGGCGCTTTCACCGAGTGCTCCATCTTCATCGCCTCGAGCACCAGCAGCACGTCGCCGGCGGCGACGGCCGTGCCCTCGAGCGCGACCACCTTGACGACCTTGCCGGGCATCGGGGCCACGCACGCGCCGGGCGCCACTGCCCTCAGCTTCTCGGGGAAGCGCGGCAGCTCGACCAATGTGAACGAGCCGCTCTGCGCGTGCACGTACCAGTGGTCGGAGCGCTGGCTGACGCGGAAGTTCCTTCTGACGCCCGCTTCGTCCTCGAAGCCGACGTGAACGCCGTCGACGCTGACCTCGCGAACCGCGTGCTCGCTGCCGTCGAAGCTCACCGCCAAGCTGGCCCTGCCCAGGGTGGCGTACTCCACGCGCACGTGACGATCGGCCAGGCGGTACTCGACCCATTCGCGGCCGGTGGGGTTGTTGCGGAAGCCGGGCGTGAGCCCGCCGAGCACGTCGCGCGATCGGAGGCGCTGGTCGCGGCCCGAAAGCGTGGCTGCGACTGCGGCCCAGCGCTCGCGCTCGGGTCGGGACGGGTCATCGGGCCGCTCGGCCAGGTGTTGTTCGATGAAGTGCGTGTGGGTCGCGCCGGCGCGGAACTCGGGGTGAGTGAGGACGCGCAGCAAGAACTCGCGGTTCGTGACCAGGCCTTCGGCCGAGAGGCGAGCCAGCGCGCCGATCATCTTCTGGATCGCCTCCCCCCGGCTGGGCGCGTGCGCGATCACCTTGGCCAGCATCGGATCGTAGTGAATGCCGACCTCGAACCCGGTCTCGACGCCCGAATCCACCCGCAGCCCGGGCATGTCGGGGACGTGCCAGTCGACCAGCGTGCCGGTGGTCGGCAAGAATTGATTGTCGGCGTCTTCGGCATATAGCCGGCACTCGATCGCGTGCCCGCGCTGCGTCAGGTCGGCTTGGCGGAACGACAGCGCCTCACCCTGGGCCACCAGCAGCTGTTCGCGCACGATGTCGATGCCCGTCACGCACTCGGTGACCGGGTGCTCGACCTGGAGCCGGGTGTTGACCTCGAGGAAGTAGAACGCGCCGTCTTGGCTCAAGATGAACTCGACGGTCCCGGCGTTCTCGTAGCCGACCGCCTTTCCCACCGACACGGCCGCGGCGCCCATGGCGGCCCGCAGCCTCTCGTCCAGCGCGGGTGAGGGCGACTCTTCGATCACCTTCTGATGCCGGCGCTGGATCGAGCACTCGCGCTCGAACAGGTGCACCAGGTTGCCGTGTCGATCGCCCAGGATCTGCACCTCGACGTGCCGCGGCCGCTCGATGTACTTCTCGACCAGCAAGGTGTCGTCGCCGAACGCGTTCTTCGCCTCGCGCTTTGCGCCCTCGATGGCCGCTGCCAGATCTTCGTCGCGAGCGACGACGCGCATGCCCTTGCCGCCGCCGCCGGCGCTGGCCTTGAGCAGCAGGGGGTAGCCCACGGTGCGCGCATGCTTGGCCAGCGACTCGGGGGACTGGTCATCGGGTTCGGCGCCGGGCACCACCGGCACGCCGGCGCCGGCCACCAGGCGTTTGGCCGCCTTCTTGGAGCCCATGCTGGCGATGGCCTCGGGGCTTGGGCCGACGAACAGCAGGCCGGCGCGCTCGCAGGCCAGCGCGAGCTCGGCGTTCTCGGCCAAGAAGCCGAAGCCCGGGTGCACCGCGTCGGCGCCGGTCCGGCGTGCGGCGTCCACGATGCGATCGATGCGCAGATAGCTCTCGGCGCTGGGCGCGGGCCCGATGCGCACGGCCTCGTCAGCGGCCCGAACGAAGGGCGCCCGCGCGTCCGCGTCCGAGTGGACGGCGACGGTGCTGATGCCCATGGCGCGGGCGGTTCGCTGGATGCGGAGAGCGATCTCGCCTCGGTTTGCGATCAGAAGCTTGGAAATCGGCCGCATGACGCGGCGCAGGCTACCACAGCGACTGCCGTTGCGGTCCGCTCGTACCTTGGACTATGGGAGGCCCCCATGACCTTCCCGGAGCCGCGTCAGATTCGAGCCGAGCTCGTGGCGCAGGCCACGCTTTCACCGCGCGTCCGCGGGCTCACGTTGGCCACGCTCGGCCCCGAGCCGCTCGACTGGGTGCCGGGGCAATACGTCGAGGTGGCGCCCGCGGGCGACGAGCGGCGCACGCCGTTCTCCATCGCCAGCATGCCCGACCCCGCCCGTCCGGGTCAGTTCGAGCTGGCGGTGCTCCGCGGCGGCGCGCTGGACGACGTCGTGGTCGGTGGCGCCGTGGACGTGTTCGGCCCGAAGGGCGGCTTCGTGCGCCGCGACCCCGAGGGCTGCCCCGAGGTGTTCGTCGCCACCGGAACCGGCCTGGCCCCGATCCGCGCCATCGTGCAACAGGCGCTCGCGTCGGGCGGAACGAGCCCGCTGCTCCTCCTCTCGGGAGCGCGCACCGAGCTCGAGCTCTTGTGGCGGGCCGAGCTCGAAGCGCTGTGCCAGGCGCACTCGCGCCTGCGCTACGAGCCGATCGTCAGCCAGCCGCAGAACGGCTGGGCCGGCCGCACCGGCCGGGTGCAGGCTCACCTGGCCGAGCTGGTCGTGCCTCTGGCTGGGGCCCACGTCTACGTGTGTGGGGTGGGCGAAATGGTCGTCGAGTGCGTCGCCAAGCTGGTTGGCGAGCTGGGCGTGCCGGCCGAACGGGTGTTCACCGAGAAACACTGAATGACAGCGGCGCCGGTTCGGCGCATCATCACCGTGTCATGAGCGACGGAGACGCCAAGCGGTTGATCATGGCTCGCCGCGCCCGCTTCATCGCGGCGGCGCTGGCCAGCGCGGGTGTGGCCTCGGTGGCGATCACCGGGTGCGGCGGCGACACCGACGACGGCGGCAGCGGTGGCACCGCTGCCGTTTCGGGGTCGGGTGGCGCCAGCGGTGGCAGCGGCGGCGCCACGGGTGGCAGCGGCGGCACCGCCGGCGCGGGCGGCAGCAGCACCGGCGGCTCTGCGGGGGCGCAGCCGTGCCTCTCGCCGCCGCCTCCGGATGCCGGCGACGACGGGCCGCAGGTTTGCCTGTCGCAGCCGCCGCCCGACAGCGGCGCCGACTGAGGCGGCGCTCACGGGCTCAAGAGCCCGAAGCCCATCACGCCGAACACGAACACGAGCGCCAGGACGTTCAGCAGCAAGAGCAGACCGTTGACCGCCACGGCGGCGATCGCCACCGCGCGCCCTTGGCCCCCGCCGCGGGACCGCGCCATGCCCGCCACGCCCAGACCCAGCCCCACCAGATTCAAGACCAGCGAGAGCCCGCCACAGCACAGGTAGAGCGGCAGGCTGAGCACGCCCAAGATCAAGCCGACCAGGCCGAGCGGCTCGCTGCCGCTGCCGCCGCCGGGCTTCTGATACGCGCTCTCGACGCTCACGCCCGGAGGCAGCGCGAGCCCGTAGCCGCCGACCGGACCCGGTGCGGCGGTGGGAGGCGGCTGGGGCGGGTGGGGATTCATGGCGCCCGCACCACCTCGAGCAGAACGTCGGGGCGATCGCTCATCAGCCCGTCCACCCCCAGGGCCATCAGCCGGCGCATCTCGCTGGGGTCGTCGATGGTCCAGACGTGCACGTGCAGACCGCGGGCATGGGCCAGCTCCACGAACCGCTCGGTGACGACCTCGAGCCCGTACTGGCTCGGCGGCACTTGCAGGGCGTCGTAGGCGATGGGGATCACGCGACCCAGGCCCACCCGAGCCGCGGCCCACAGCTCGACCACCTCCAGCGCCGAAGCGCTGGTGGCCACGCGTCCGCGGGCGATCTTCCGGAACTCGCGGCCAAGGCCGAGCTCCGCGGCCGCCACCAAGATCCGATCGTGAACGCCCCGCTCCTCGATGAACCGCCACAGCGCCTGCGGCAGGCCCACACCGCTCTGCTTCATCTCGACATTGAGCCTCACGCGCGGGTCGAGCTCGAACACCTCCGACAGCCGCGGGATGCGTAGGCCCTTGCCCCGCCAGGGGCGGCTCTTGCCGTCGGGTGAGAAGCGGAAGCCCGCGTCGAGCTCGTGCAACTCGCTCAGAGTGAAGTCGCGGATCGGCCCGTAGCCGTCGGTGGTGCGCTCCAGGCGCGTGTCATGGAAGACCACCAGCTCGCCGTCGCGGGTCAGGTGCACGTCGGTCTCGAGGTGGGTCACGCCCAGCTCGATGGCGCCGCGCAGGGCCACCAGCGTGTTCTCGGGCCAGAGCGCCGCGCCGCCCCGATGTGCGAAGCACAGCGGACGCGTGCCATCGAAGTAGGGTTTATGCGGGGGCATCACCGGCGGCCCGAGGGTAGCGCAGGCCGTGCAGGCGCGGGGGGACTTGCGCCGCGTCGGTGGTCCGGACAGGCTCTCGGGCATGCGCCTGCTTCATCTGGTTTTCGCCCTGGTTCTGGTGGTCGTCAGCGCGAGCTGCATGGACGGCAAGTTCGGCGCGCTGGGCGGTGCGGCCTGCCCGGCGCTGGGCTCGGGCGACCCGATGCAGATGAGCTTCTCGGCCAACGCCAAGGCAAACGGGGAGGTGCGCGCGTTCGTGGCCGCGACCAAGGATCTGATGCAGGCCTCGGTGCAGATGGAGCTCTTGGCGACCACGGCCTGCAAGAACATGGGTCGCGACCTGGGCATCCCCGACGCAGCCATGGCGCCCAAGAACGACGATCCGGGCGCCTCGGCCAAGGCCGCGTGCGGCGCGCTGGCCGGGCAGATCGACTGGATCTTGCGCCAGGGGATCCAGATCCAGGTGCAAGCGCAGCCGCCCGCCTGCCAGGCCGACTTCCAGGCCAAGGCCCAGTGCGAAGGGCAGTGCAACGTGCAGGTCGATCCGGGGCAGATCGTCGCGCAGTGCGAGCCAGCCCGCCTGTCTGGCTATTGTCAGGGCACCTGTGAAGGGCGTTGCGAAGGCCGCTGCAACGGTACCTGCAACGGGCAGTGCAGCGCGGTGGACGCGCAGGGGCGCTGCACGGGCACGTGTAACGGCACCTGCACCGGCAGCTGCGATGCCACCTGCCACGCCAAGTGCCAGGGGCAGTGGCAGTCGCCGAAGTGCGAGGGCCACGTGCAGGGCCCCAGCGCTTCCGGCGAGTGTCAGGCCAGTTGCAGCGCTCGCGCCAGCCTGCGTGCCCAGTGCACGCCGGGGCAGGTGAACGTGAACGTTGGGCAGAACGTGGACCTGGCCATGCGCCTGGCGGCCACGCTGCGGGCCAACCTGCCCTATCTGATCCAGGCCGAGGTCGGGCTCGGCAAGCGCGTGCTGGGCGACGTGAAGGTGGTGGTCGACGTCGGCGGCCGCCTGCCCAAGGTCATCGGCAACGCGGGCGCGCAGGCCGTGGCGTGCGTCGCGGCGGCGGCCCACGCTTCCGTCCAGGCCTCGGTGCGGATCAACGTGAGCGTGCAAGCCAGCGCCAGCGTCAGCGGTCGGGTGGGCGCGGGCACGGGCTGACGATGGGTCACACTGCTCGATTCGCCGTGGGGGCGGCGGCCCTGGCGCTGGTGGCCTGTGCTCGGCAGCCGCCCGCCGAAGCTCCGCAAAGCCGCGGTCTCGAGATCGACTACGCCGTCCAGTCCACGCGCCCACCCGAGAGCTTCGAGCTGGCGGTCGCGGGCGAGGGGCTCGCGCGGCTCGTGGTGAAGAAGGCCGGGCGCGCCGACCCCTGGGGGCCTGTCGGTTTCTTCGCCGTGCGGCCCACGCCCCGAGAGCGAGCCGAGCTCGCGTCCCTCGTGGGGGAGCACTCGCTGCTCGATCGCCATGACGAGCCCGGCCTCACTGCCGACGGTTCGGGTCACCTGCGACTTTCGCACGGTGCGCGCCGCGCCGAGCTGTCGCTCACTTCGAAAGACGAGGGTGCAGGCGCGCTCCGCCTGCTGTTGCGCGGGTTGATCGATTCGGCCAAAAAACGCCCGTTGGCGGCCCTGTCGGTGGCCTCGCGGGCGCGGATGGATGGCCCGAACGCCGTGATCGATCTCGCGCTGGTGCACGAAGGGGTCGACCCTCTGGAGGTGTTCGTGCTCGATCCGAAGACGCCTGACGGCACGCTCAGCGTGCGGGTCGTCTTCGAGCGTGCGGGTCGCCTGGCCGACGAACGCTTTCTCTCGACCCGCGACCTCGAGCGGCTGGTGGCGAAGAAGAAGCTCCCGGCGGGCCGCCCGGTGCTGGGTCCGGGTGAGAAGCTGGTGGTGCCGTTGCCCCTGGTGACGCTGCCCCCGGCGCCGGCCGAGGTGGCGTTGCGCGTCGAGGTCGCGGTGCTCGGCCGCTGGCGCGACCAGAGCGCGCGCTTCGAGGCGTCTTCTGCACCCGCCCCCCTCGAGCCCGAGACCCCGCCCGAGGAGTGAATTCTTCACGCAACCCGAGGGGCGCACCGGCCGAAGACGAGGCATGATGAAACGCATGAGGCTGCCGCTCTGGATCGTCGCCGCCGGCCTCGGTGCATGGGCCTGCAGCGACGACGATCCGGGCGCCGATGGCGCCGCGGGCGGCGGCACCGGCGGCCTGGCGGACGCCGCGTTCGAGGCCGACCGCGCGGACGGCGCGGAGCCGCCCGGCGATGCCGACGCATCGGGTGACGCAGCAGACGCGGGGCCGCCCGACGCAGAGGCCGCGCCACCGTGCCCGGCCGACATGCAGCTGGTCGACGACTTCTGCATCGACCGCCACGAAGCGCCCAACGCGGCCGGCGCGTTGCCGCTGGTCATGTTCACCTTCGACGAGAGCGCCGCCTGGTGTCAGGCCCGGGGCAAGCGGCTGTGTTTCGACGACGAGTGGACTCGCAGTTGCGAAGGTCCGACCGGTACGAGCTACCCCTACGGGGACAAGCATGTGCCCGGTACCTGCAACGACGAAGAACCGTGGAAGCTGTACGATCAGAGCAAGCTGAACGGCTGGCCGTGGACGGTGTCGAAGCCGAACATCGAGTCGTTGACGGCGCTGCTCGACGCCGCGCGCGTTGCCTCGGCGTCGGGCAAGGTGGCAGCCGATCACGTCGAAGCGCTGTATCAAGCCGAACCCGGCGGCTCGAATGGCGGCTGCGCCGGGCCGGACGGCGTGTTCGACCTGTGCGGAAACGTCGAAGAGTGGACGCGCCGGCGAGACGGCGGCGCCGGCAAGGACTTCTCGGGTTCGCTGAAGGGCCGCTACTGGGCCGAGTCGCGCACTTGCCAGAACGCAGTGACCAACCACGGCAACGCCTTCCGGTTCTACGAGATCGGCTTCCGCTGCTGCAAAGACCCCCTCTCGCCGGAATGACCGCAGGCCTTCGCGAGTGTCGGAGCCAAGGCCGTCGATGGCGTGTTCGGCGGCACGCCGGGCTGATCGCGCTCCTGGGCGCGCTGGCGCTCTGGGCACCCCGGGCTTCGGGCGACGAGGTCCAGCGTCCGCGGGTGGTCGGCGATACCAGCGTGGCCTACCCCGAGGGGGCCCACGGCGACGAGCAGGTGGTCCTCGAGCTCGTGATCGGCGTCGACGGCAGCGTACGCGACGTGACCGTGGTCAGCGGCCGGCCGCCGTTCTCGGAGGTCGCGGCCCGAAACGCGTTCCGCTGGGCGTTCGACCCCGCCACGCGGGGCGGCCGCGCGGTGGCGGCACGCATTCGCTTCGAGGTGCGCTTCACCGAGCCGGCTCCCGCGCCCGAGGCTCCGGCCAGCACGCCCGGGGACGCGCCGGCTCTGCCCGCTCGGCCGCGCGCGGCCGAGCAGATCGAGGTGGTGGTTCACGGCGAGAAGCAGGCGCCCACGGTGCGCAGCTTCACGCGCGCCGAGGTCCGCGAGCTGCCGGGCAGCTTCGGGGATCCGTTTCGCGCGGTCGAGGCGTTGCCGGGGGTCACGCCGATCATCAGCGGCGTGCCGTTCTTCTTCGTGCGCGGCGCGCCACCCGGTAACGTGGGGTACTTCCTGGACGGGATCCGCGTGCCGCTGCTGTATCACGTGGGGCTCGGCCCGTCGGTGATCCACCCCGGCATCATCGATCGCGTGGACCTCTACCCCGGCGGATACCCCGCGCGCTTCGGCCGCTTCGCCGGCGGGATCGTCGCGGGCGAGACCACCCCACCCAGGCCCGAGCTTCACGGTGAGGCCAACGTGCGGCTGGTCGACGCCGGCGCGCTGGTCGAGGCGCCGTTCGACGGCGGCCGCGGGACCGCGCTGGCCGGCGGACGCTACTCCTACACCGGCCTCTTGCTCTCGCTGCTCTCGCCGGAAGCGGTGCTCGAGTACTGGGACTACCAGCTGCGGGTGAGCCACGACGTCAGCGCGCGCGACACCCTCACGTTGTTCTCGTTCGGTGCCTTCGATTTCCTGGGTGAGAAGGACGACGGTCGGACCAAGACCCTGCTGGGTACGGAGTTCCATCGCGTGGATCTGCGCTGGGACCGCCGTGCGTCGCGCGACACCGAACTGCGCCTGGCGGTGACCGCCGGCCTGGACCGCACCCGCGGGGGCGAGCGCGACTTCTTCGTACGCGATCGGCTGATCTCGGCGCGCAGCGAGATCAAGCATCGGGCCAGCCGCGAGGTCGGCCTGCGGGCGGGGACGGACGTCGCGGTGGACCACTACGACGTGCAGGCGCCTCGTTTCGAGGGCGATGACCTCGAGGACCGAGAGACCTTCGAGCGCCTCTTCCCCGAGCGCACGGATCTGGCAGTGGGCGCCTGGACCGATCTGACGTGGTCGCCGGCGCGGGGGGTCAGCGTGACTCCCGGGCTGCGGGTGGATCTCTACGAGTCCGACGGCGCGGCATTGCTCGGGATCGATCCGCGCATCTCCGCCCGCTTCGAGCTCACACCCACCCTGCGGACGATCCACGCCTTGGGCGTCGCGCACCAAGCACCCTCGTTCGTCGTGCCGGTACCCGGCTTCCAGCTGGCGGGTCTGCGGGGCGGTTTGCAGCGGAGCCTGCAGTCCAGCGCGGGGGTCGAGCACGACCTGCCCGCGGGCCTCACCGGCTCGCTCACGCTGTTCCAGAACGTGTTCCTCGACATGACCGACGGTATCGGCACCGCCAGCGACGACGACCGCATCGATCGGCGCAGCCTGGGCTCGGCCGTGGGCGCCGAGTTGATGATCCGCCGGCCGCTGACCCAGAAGCTCGGCGGCTACTTGGCGTACACGCTCAGTCGCTCGACCCGCAGCTTTGGTCGCGAGCACTTCCCCGCGGCCTTCGACCGCACGCACGTGGTGAACCTGGCCCTGGCGTACGACCTCGGGCGACGCTGGCGAGCCGGGACGCGGCTGGTCTTCTACTCGGGCTTTCCGGCAGAGCGCGCTTCCGTCGACCAGCTTCGCTCCGAAAGCCCGCGGCGGGTGCCGCACTTCTACCGCGTCGACGTGAGGCTCGAGAAGCGCTGGCGTCTGGGCGAGCGCGGCTCGTGGGCGTTCGTGTTCGAAGTGTTGAACGCCACGCTCAGCAAAGAGCCGGTGGATCTGGACTGCGACACGGGCGGCGAGTGTCGCGCCGAAGAGATCGGTCCGGTCACCATCCCCAGCGTCGGTGTGGAAGCGTTCTTCTGATCAGCACTGCGTGCAGGCACACGCGCCGCCGCACGCAAGCGCCGGCTTGTCGCTCGAGCCGCAGGTGGACGAACAGGACTGTGCTCCGCAGGTCACGGTGGCGCTCTTGCAGGCCTGGGCCGCCGACGAGCACGAGACGTCGCAGGGTCCGCCGCCGCAGGTGAGCACGGCGTCCTTGCACGCTTGGTTACCGTCGCACTTCAGGGTGCACGCATAGGTGCCGGGACAGGTGATGGTCGCGCCGCTGCATGCCTGGGCGTTCGTGCACTCGACCCGACATGGGGCGCCGGCGGGGCACGCGATGGCCGCGCCTTTGCACTCCTGGGCCGTGGAGCACTGCATCACGCAGGTGCCTTGGTCGCAGGCCTCGCACCCCACCGGGCACTGCGTGGACGAAGGCGGGGGCTTCACGCCGCACGCGCTGCCGTCGGTGCTGGCGTCGCCGGCGCTGCCGTCGGTGCTGGCGTCGCCGGCGCTGCCGTCGGTGCTGGCGTCGCCGGCGCTGCCGTCGGTGCTGGCGTCGCCGGCGCTGCCGTCGGTGCTGGCGTCGC
>JAKLKA010000068.1 GCA_023150915.1 Polyangiaceae bacterium | reverse complement strand
ACTTGCAACAACCTTTACGCCCGCCAGGTCGCCATCTTCTGCCTCCACCGAAGCCGCCCGCGCGACTGGACCTCCTGAAGCCTGCAGCCTGAAGTCTGTAGCCTCGGCTTTCGCCCGAAAGGGCGAAAGCCGAGTCAGAACGGCAGCCCGGGGAACTTCCAGCCCTGCCCGCCGCTCGAGCGCCACTGGCTGGCCGTCTGCTGGATCACCGGCGTGCGGAGCTGCGGGGGCGGGTGCGAGCGCTCGAAGCCGAACACGATGTCGATGGGTGACATCGAGTCGAGCCCGGCGAAAAACTGCATGGTGAGCAGGCCGCCGCCCTCGGTCCAGTGATAGGCGGGGGCCCGGCGCTTGCCGGCGGCGAGCACGTTGTTCGTGCCCGAGACGTCGGCCCCGAGCTCGTTCGGCTGGTTGAAGATCGGGATCACGTTCGACAGCACGTGGCTCACCTCGGCGGCGGTCACCCCGCCGCCGCCGCTGGCGGTGCAGGGCAGGTGGCCCAGGTAGTGGTGGCCCAGCTCGTGCCCGAGCACGAACGCGATCTGCTCGTCCAAGATCTCGTGCTGGCGCTTGACCTTGCGCCCGTCGGCGTCTTGACCGGGATCGAAGAAGCCGGGCGCGGGCCGCACGATGGGCTGCCCGGGCTTCTGGTTCTTGGCGATCAGCTGGATGTACTGGCCGGTCTTCTGAGTACCGAAGATCTCGTCGGTGGCCTTGGTGCGTGCCAGGTGCGACTCGATGTCCAGCAGGCCATCGCTGATTGCCATCACGCTCTTGCCGCCCTTGGTGCAGGCGGCGAAGGCGTTCACTTCACCCACCCGGTCGTCCACGATCAGGGGGATGCCCGCCACCTTCTGCGAGTTGGCGGGCTCGAGCGCGGCGATCAGCTCCTGGATCACGGCCTGGGCGCGACCCCGGAGGAACAGGATGTCGGTCGAGTTGATCGGGTCGTAGGCCACCGGCGGCAGGGGCGGCTGTGCCGGCTTGCCTGGCGCAGTTCCGGGCGGGGGCGGCTGCCCCGGCTGCGGCGGCTGGCCGTAACCGGGCGGGGGCGGCTGCCCGTAGCCGGGTGGGGGCGGCTGCCCCGGCGGGTACCCGCCGTAGTAGCCCGGTTGCTGGGGGTACTGCGGGCGCGAATTGCCGCTCTCCATCTCGCACCCGGCGGTCGTGACACCGAGGCAGGCAAAGACCAGGGCGAAAGCGCGAGTCATGGCGGAAGCGTAGCAGGCGCGGCGGATCATCCCGAATCCATCTACGCGGGGGCCCGCCCGGGGCTTCCCCGCCGGCGATTTCGCCAGGGGGTCACTATGCTTCGGGCGCTTGGAGCTCCGAACCCACGAATCGATGCGCGCGGTCGGCGAGCCCACCTGGCGCGCGCTCGCCGATCCCCGCTACCCGTTCCTGTCGTTTGCCTGGTTGGACGCCCTCGAGGCCACGGGCTGCGTGGGCGCCGAGCGCGGCTGGTTGCCGCTGCACCTCACCCTGGAAGAGGGCGGGCAGGTCCTCGCGGCCGCCCCCGCCTACGTTAAGGGAAACAGCGAAGGCGAGTTCGTCTTCGACTACGCCTGGGCGAGCCACGCCGAAGGGCGCCTGGGCATCGACTACTATCCCAAGCTCGTGGTCGCGGTGCCCTTCACGCCGGCCACCGGGCCGCGCCTGCTGATCGCGCCCGGCGTGGACGCAGCGCGCGTGGCCCGGGCGTTCGCGGAGGGGCTTCCGGCCCTGGCCGAACGCATCGGCGCGTCGAGCGCGCACGTGCTCTTTCCGACCGCTGCCGAGGCCGACCGGCTCGAGGCGGCGGGCATGGCGCACCGTGCCGGGCTGCAGTTCCACTGGGAGAACGCCGGCTACACCTGCTTCGACGACTTCCTCGCGGGCTTCACCGCCAAACGCCGCCACCAGCTGCGGCGCGAGCGGCGCGAGGTCGCCCAGGAAGGGCTGGTGTTCGAGTCGCTGCTCGGGAGCGCCCTCGACGCGGCCCGCATCGACGCCGCTTACGAGCTGTATCTGACCACGGTCGACAAGTTCGTGTGGGGCCGGCGTTACCTGAACCGCGAGTTCTTCCACGAGATCTGCTCGACCATGGGCGATCAGGTGCTCTTGGTCTTCGCCCGCGAACCGGGCAAAAGTGCGCCGCTCGCCGGCGCGTTCAACCTGCTGGGCTCGGACACGCTCTACGGGCGCTACTGGGGCGCGCACCAAGAGCGACGGTTCTTGCACTTCGAGGTCTGCTACTACCGCGGGATCGACGAGTGCATTGCCC
This sequence comes from Polyangiaceae bacterium, assembly GCA_023150915.1. Classification (GTDB taxonomy): domain Bacteria; phylum Myxococcota_A; class Polyangia; order Polyangiales; family Polyangiaceae; genus JADJKB01. The sequence continues at coordinate 54,486 of JAKLKA010000068.1, read as the reverse complement.
GCGGGCTCGTGCGCTTCGAACCCGGCGCCGGCGGCGAGCACAAGGCGGCGCGGGGCTTCGCCCCGACCGTGACGCACAGCTGCCACAGCGTGCTCGATCCGCGGCTGGACCGGGCGGTGCGCGACTTCGTCCAGCGCGAGCGGGCGGCCGTGGTGGAGCACGTGGCCCGCGAGCGCGACCTCAGTCGCCGATGCCGCTGAGGAACAGCGCGTGCCACGACAGCACCGCCAGCACGGCGTGCTCGGTGCTCGCCGCGTCACCCTCGCCCGGGTTCGACCAGCGCCAGACGTAGCGCGCCTCGAGCCATGGCCCCTGAGCCTTGCCGGCCAAAGGCAGACCCAGGCCGACGGGCAGCTCGATTCCGCGCGTGGTCCCGAAGTCGCCCCCGGCCGGCTGCGCGACGAACGCACCGGCCCCGAGCGAGAGCGAGTCGATGCACAGGTCGAGCGTGGCGGGACCTTGCTCGGCGTCGCGCGACCACCGAAGCAGGAACAGTGGCCTCAGCTCGACGCCGAACTCGACCGCGCGGCGCAGGTCGTGATCACGCCCCAGGGCGTCGGCGTAGCCCGCGTACAGGCCCAGGGTGGCGTAGTAGGTGAGCGACGCCCGCATTGCCCCGAGCGCCTGCTCGGACACCGTGGTCACCCCGAGGCCGAATCCCACGTCGAGATCGCCCTCGAATCGCCCGTACACGCCGTCGCCGCTGCCGCGGCGAGCACCCGCCACTTCGCCGCGGACGGTCGCGGCGGTGGCCTCGCCCGGCTCCCAGCGCTCGGTCTGGGCACCCGAGAGGGCCGGCCAGAGCACCAGGGCGAGCACGCCGGCGAGCCGCATCTCAGCCTTCCACGGCCCGGGCGATGGCCTCGCGCAGCTCTTCCGCGAACACCAGCCGCACGCGCGACAGCCGTTGCCCGCGCAGGCGACCAAGCAGGTAAGAGACGTCACCCGGGCGGCGGGGTGCCCCGGTCGGGAAGATCACGGACAGCGATCCATCCGAGTCGTCGAACGGCAGGTCGGAGGCGCAGTCGAGGCCCACGTAGACGTCCGGATCGAGGCCTGCGTGACGGGCCACCTCGCGCGCGCGCTCGAGCAGCTCGCGGCGACTGTCGGGCTCGGCGTCGCTGCCATACAGCTCGAGCGTCTTGAACAGCTGGCGCTTGACCATGCGCTGGCACAGATCGCCGAGCACGGGGTCCGCCGCGGTCTGCCACTCGGCGATCGCCGTCCACAAGAGCGCGTCGTCGAGGGTGAGGTACGCGTGCAGATCGGCGTCGGCGTCGCGCGCCAGGGTGGCGATGGCCGCCGGCACCGCCGGCAAACGCGTGCCGTCGACCAGCAGCTCGCGCACCCGCCCCAAGATGCGCGCCATCAGCCACTCGCTCGCGCGGCATGTCTTGTGGAAGTAGACCTGCTGGAACATGAACAGGCGCGCCAAGATGAACGACTCGATGGCGGGCAGACCTTTGGCGCCGTCGATGGCCAGCGGCGGCGGCCCGCCGTTTGCCGGGGCCACGCCCAGGCGCAAGCTGCGAAGCAGCCAGTCCAGGTCGAACGAGCCGTAGCCCACGCCGGTGAAATACGCGTCGCGGAGCAGGTAGTCGCAGCGGTCGACGTCGAAGGTGCCGCTCACCGCGCGCGCCAGGAAGGTGAGCTCGTGCCGGCCGTGCACCAGCTCGGCGACCCGGCCGGGCAGGGTCGCGTCGTAGCGCGACAAGATCCGATGCACATCGGTCCCCGGGTCCATGATGATGCGGCTGGTCCAGGTCTCGTGACGTGGGCCGTTCGGCATGGCCTCTTCGAACAGGTGCGAGAACGGGCCGTGCCCAACGTCGTGCAGCAAGGCCGCGGCCAGCGCGTCCCGCGCGCGCTCGGTGGTCACGCGCTGCCAGAACGGGAGCTGGTCGTGGACCTGTCGCATGCGCCGGATGAAGCGCGTCATCACGAAGGCGGCGCCGATGGCGTGGGAGAAGCGCGTGTGGTCGGCGCCGGGGTAGGCCAACGACGCCAGCCCCAGCTGCCGGATCCGGCGCAAGCGCTGCAGCTCGCCCGCCTCGAGCAACGCCGCGACGATGTCTTCCTCGTCTGTCTCAAATTCGACCAGTCCGTGGACGGGATCTCTGAGGATCAAGCCTGCCTCCGCGAGCGCTCTCGATGACTTAGCCTCGACTTAGCAAGGCCACGATCAAAACGCGACCGGGTCCGGGGCCGGTGTGCGTTCGCTGCCCACCCTGGACAACCTGGCCGATTCACGGTTTGCTTCCACCTAGCGAGAACCCCCACTCTCGCTGGAGCACCCGCATGGACGCACCAGGCACCGGCAGGAGCGCACGATCGCATCATGCGCTCCGCCTCGCGGACGTACTGCGGCAGCTTCCCGACCGCGAGCTCTCGTCGCTGATCGATCGGCTCGAGATCAGCGTGGACCAGGCCAAGCGGATCGACGTCGCATCGCAGGTTGCCCGGGCCCTGGTGTCGCTGCCCGAGGTGCGGGATCCGGCGGCGTACCTTCCGGCGGCGACCGCAGAGCTGTTCTTCCGCATCGCCGAGGCGAAGGGTGCGCTGGTGCTCGACGCGCTGCCCTCGGCGGTTGCGCCGCTGGTGCATCGCGGCATGGTGTTCGCCCGGCGCGGCGCTCACGGCGGGGTCGAGCTGATCTTGCCCATCGCCTACATGGTGCAGGTGAAGAGCTGGCAAGGCGACGACCCGCGCGGCGCCCGGGCGCTGCTCGCCCAGGCCAGCCCCGAGGTCGCCAGTAGCATTGCCTCGCACTACCTGGGCCGCCCGGCTACCCCGCCGCTGGCGCTGTCGCTCGAGGCGGCGTGGGAGATGATGAACGATCCCCAGGCGCTCGCCCAAGAGGTCGACGCGCTGGCGCCGCTCGAGCGGAAGCTGCTCAAGACGGTCGAGAAGGTCGGCGGTGAGGTCGAGACCGAAGAGCTGCTGGATCTCGAGCGTGAGCCCATGCGCCTGCGCGGCGCCACCGGCGCCAGCCCGTCGCGCCGCGGGGTCGGCTTCGCGCTCGAGCGCCGGGGCTTCTTGATTCCGGTCTATCCGAACCGCCACGTGATCCCCAGCGAGGTGGCGGTGCTGGTCGGCGCCCAGCGTCGCGCCGAGCGCGAGGCCCAGCGTCGCGAGATCTTGAGCTTCGTGCTGGCCGAAGATCATGCCCCGCGCCGTGCGCGGTTCGCAGAAGATCCGGTGCCGCTGGCTCTGGCCATGGCGCTGGCCGTGCGCGACCCGTCGGTGGACGTTCGACCCGGCGTGGGCACCCCGCGCTCGTTGACCTCGAAGCTTGCCACGCGCTTCGGCAAGAACCCCGAAGCCGTGGCGCTGATCGCCGCGCTCTCACGCGCCATGGGCCTGTGGGAAGCCTCGGTGGTCAGTGTGTCGTCGCCGCCCGGTGCCAGCCGGGTCGGGGATCTGGGCCGCCTGTTGTTCGAGACCTGGCTGCGCGGCGGCGCCTGGGACGAAGCGCGCCCGGACGGTGAAGTGTTGCGTGTGTCCACCGAGTCGCGAGAGGCCAGCGCCGTGGGCGTGCTCCGCCAGATCGTGCTCGATGCGCTGCGCGAGCTGGGCGACGGTCGCTGGGCACCGTGGGAGGCGGTGGCAGCGTTCGTGCGGGCCGACTCGCGCACGCCGGGGCTGGCGCGACTGCTCGAGCGCTGGGCCGGCCGCGCCGGGGTCGAGGTCACCACCCCCGCCGAGATCGCGCGCCGCATCGCCTGCGAAACGCTGCACGCCTTGGGCGTGGTCGACCTGGGCGATCCCGCCGATGACTCGATCCAGCCGACCCTGCGCATCACGCCTCGGGGGCGCGCCTTCATCACCGGCACTGCGCTCGCGAACGCGGACGCGCAGCGTGAGCCCAGCCGGTTCATCGACGGGCAGGTGCTGCGCCTGGGCCCCGCCGACAAGATCGGCAACGTCGTGGCGCTGTATCCGCTGATCGAGATCGGCTCGGTGACGGGCACGCTGGACGTGAGCGTGACGCCCCACACCCTGTCGCTGGCGCTGGCCGCCGGCTTCGAGGCCGAGAACATCAAGCTGCGGCTCGAGACCGTGGCCCAGCTGCCCGATCCGATCGAGCGCATGCTGACCCAGGCGTCGGCCGTGCTGGGCCGGGCCGAGTTCGTCCAGACCCAGGGCTTCTTGTGGGTGGAGGACACCGAGATCCGCGAGATGCTGCGGACCCGGCGCCAGACCGCCGATCTGTTCGTCGACCCGTCGCCGCCGGCGGGCCTCTTGCTGATGCCCGGCACCGACATCGAGCGGGTGGCGCGCCGCTGCCGCGCGCTGGGCATCGAGGTGGTGGTGGACGGCGAGGTGTATCGCACGCGCAGCCTGACCCCGCCGCCGCGCAACACCGCCACGCACCGCCGCACCGAGCCGCCGTCGAGCACGCTGAGCCGCAAGCAGACCGGCACTCGCCGCCGCTCGTCGTCGCAGACGCCCGCGGTCTACAAGCGGAAGCCCTGAGGGCTCACGCGCCCAGCCGGCGCTCGACCCAGGCCTCGACGCCCGGCGAGCGCGACACGTGGGCGACCCGGCCGCCGGCCACGAACACTTCGGCGGGCAGCGCCCGACCGTTGTACTCGCTGGCCATGGTGAAACCATAGGCGCCGGCGTCGCGCAGCGCGACCGCCTGCGGCAAATCGGGCCCGAGGGCGTGCAGGCCGAAGTCGTCGGCGCTCTCGCACACCGGGCCCACCACCTGCCACTCGGGGCTCGACGGCGCGTGCTCGATGGGCTCGATGCGGTGGCGCGCGCCGTACAGCGCGGGGCGCAACAGATCGTTCATGCCCGCGTCGATCATGCACCAGCGGCGCGAGCCGCTGGTCTTCGACTGCACCACCGACGCGACCAGGACGCCAAAGGGCGCCACGAGCGAGCGCCCGGGCTCGATGGCCAGCGCCAGATCGGCCAGCCCTTGCTCGGGGAGCAGCCTCAAGGCCGCGCGCACGAACGCCGGCGGCGGCTCGACGGGTGCCCCGCCATAGTCGATGCCGAAGCCCCCGCCGAAGTCGACGAATGCGAGCTCTTGGCCGCTGGCCCGGAGCTCGCGCGCGGCCGCGCACACCACCCGCGCGCTCTCCAGATAGGGCCCCGGCGTGGTCAGCATGGACCCGACGTGGGTGGAGAGCCCGTCGAGCCGCAGCGCCGCCCCCGCCCGCGCGACCTCGCCGAAGGCGGCCGGCAAGTCCCGAGCGACGATGCCGAACTTGGCTTCGTCGTGCCCGGTGGCGATGTGGGCGTGCGAGTCGATCGCGACGTCGGGGTTGATGCGCAGGCTGACCCGCGCCGCCTTGCCCACGGCCAGCGCGCGGGCCGCGACCCGCGGGATCTCTTCGACGCTCTCGAGCTGGATCGCCCGGATGCCGTGGCCGATGGCCCGATCGAGCTCCCAATCTTGCTTGGCCACGCCGCTCATCACGATCCGCTCGGGGCCCACGCCGGCGCCCAGCGCCACCGCCAGCTCGCCGCCGCTGACCACGTCGGCGCCGCCCCCCGCCTGCGCCACCGCGCGCACGATGCTGCCGGCAGTGTTCGCCTTGACGGCGTAGGCGACGAAGCCCGGCGCCGCGCCGAACGCGGCGACCAGCTCGCGAGTGGCCTGGGTGATGGCATCGAGGTCGTAGAAGTACGCCGGCGTGCCCACCCCGGCCTCTGCCCGAAGCTCGCTGAGCAGCCTGCCGCCCAGCGTGGCGCGCCCGCTTCCGTCCCGTCCGAAACCCGACATGGGCGGCCTCATAGCCCATTTTCGCGCGCTCTGCTGTGGGTCCCGGTTCGGCCCGTGGTGTGGCACCATGGAGGCGGATGTCCGCCCGCCGCGCCAAGATCGTCTGCACCCTGGGGCCCGCGGTCAGCACCCGCGAGCGTGTGGCAGAGCTGATCGCCGCGGGGATGGACGTGGCGCGCCTGAACTTCTCGCATGGCACCCACGACGATCACGGGCGAATGGTCGAGCTGATCCGCTCGGAGAGCGAACGGGCCCGAAAGCCCGTGGCCATCTTGCAGGATCTGTGCGGCCCGAAGATCCGGACCAGCACGGTGGTGCCCCCGGCGGTCGAGGTCGGGCAGAGCATCGACCTGGTGTCCCGCGCGGCGGGCGACGACGCCACGATCGGGGTGGAATATGACGGGCTGCACGAAGATCTCCACGCTGGCGATCGCATTCTGCTCGGGGACGGCCAGGTCGAGCTGCGGGTCGAGCGGGTCACCGCCGAGCGGGTCACCGCCAAGGTCGAGCACGGCGGCGCGCTGCGCGCGCGCATGGGGGTGAACCTGCCCTCGCACCGCGTGCGCCAGAGCGCGCTGACCGACAAAGACCGCGACGACCTCGAGCTGGGGCTGAGCATTGGGGTGGACTATGTCGCGCTCTCGTTCGTGCGCGCCGCCAAAGACGTGGACGAGCTGCGCGCGCTGTGTGAGCGGCTGGGTCGTCCGACGCCGATTGTCGCCAAGATCGAGACGCCCAGCGCGGTCGACGGCATCGAGGCCATCGCCGCGGCCTCGGACGCGGTGATGGTGGCCCGTGGCGATCTGGGTGTGGAGCTGCCGCCCGAGCGCGTGCCGGTGGTGCAACGCCAGATCATCGGGACCTGTCGCGCGCTCCGCCGGCCGGTGATCGTGGCCACCGAGATGCTTCAGTCGATGGTCGACTCGCCGCGCCCCACGCGCGCCGAGGCCAGCGATGTCGCCGGTGCGGTGTTCGGCGGCGCCGATGCGGTCATGCTCTCGGGCGAGACGGCGAGCGGAAAATACCCGATCCGGGCCTGCCAGATGATGGACCGCATCATCCGCGAGGCCGAGGCCAGCCCGTTCTTCGCGCCGCTGCCGTCCGAACCGGGGGTCGAGACCGCCGAGGCCATCGCCCACGCCGCCTGCAACATCGCCCGCGAGGTCGGCGCCAAGGTGATCGTGGCCCTGACCGAGAGCGGGGGAACCGCCCGGCTGGTCTCGAAGGCCCGGCCCCGGGTGCCGATCGTGGCACTTTCGCCCGACCAGCGGACACTACGAAGGCTCGCGCTATTCTGGGGCGTGTCGCCGGAGCCGCTGGAAGTCGTGACCGATCTGGAATTGCTCGCCCTGCGGACCCGCGAGCTCTTGGTCGATCGCAAGGCGGTGGGGCCAGGGGACCGGTTCGTGATCGTGTATGGGGCGCCGGTCGGGGGCAGGGGGTCGACCAACGCGCTTCGGGTCGAGGTCGTGAAGTGACCGGGCGCGGAGAGTGAACGGCATGCCGCTGGTCGCCGAGCAGATCCCGAAGATCCAGAAGTACGAGGTGCTCGAAGAGATCGGGCACGGCGGCATGGCCACGGTCTACCGCGCGCGCGATCGGCGCCTGGCGCGCGACGTTGCCATCAAGGTGATCCACAAGCACCTGCGCGAGAACAAAGAGGTCGCGCTGCGTTTCGTCAGCGAGGCGCGGGCCGTTGCCAAGCTGAAGCACCCGAACATCGTCGAGGTCTACGACGTTTCGGAAGAAGACGACGCCGAGCGCTATCTGGTGGTCGAGTTGGTGCCCGGCACCACGCTGCGCAAGTTGATCTCGGACCGCGGCCACATGCCTGCCGAGGTCGCCGCCGCGCTGGGCATCGAGCTGGGTACCGCGCTCGAGCACGCGCACCGCCAGGGCGTGATCCACCGGGACGTGAAGCCCGAAAACGTGCTGGTCGATCTCTCGGATCGCACGCCCAGCAAGCGCGGCGCCTCGCAGGAACGCCCCGCCGACGCCGAAGCGGGCCGGGTGAAGATCACCGATTTCGGCATCGCCAAGCTGCTCGACGCGCAGGGCGTGACCAGCACCGGGCAGGTGCTGGGCTCGCCGGCCCACATGGCGCCGGAGCAGATCGAAGGCGGCGACGTCACTGCCCGCGCCGACGTGTTCGGGCTCGGTGTCTTGCTCTACGAGTGCATGGTCGGGCGATTGCCGTTCGACGGGAAGAACCCGGCGCAGGTGTTGCGCAAGGTGCTGGACGGCACCTTCACGCCGCCGGAACGCGCCCGGCCGACGGTCGGCAGCGGGTTCAGCCGGATCGTCGAGCGCGCGCTCAGCCGCGAGCCGGCGGGCCGCTACGAGAGCTGCGAAGAGCTGTGCGACGCGCTGCGCAGCGAGCTCAGCCAGCTCGGGTTCGACAATCCGCGCCGCGAGCTGCTCGAGTACTTGCTCTCGGCCCAGAGCTACACCGCAGACTACGAGCGGCGCATCGTTCCGAGGCTGGTCGAGCTGGGCAAGACGGCCCGGTCGGCGAAGCAGGCGCCCACCGCTGCGGCGCACTTCAATCGTGCCCTGGCGTTCCGCCCCGACGACGCCGAGTTGCTCAAGCAGGTGGCAGGGCTCGCCCAGAGCGAGCGGCGCCGTCGCCTGGGCGCGCGCGCCGGGGCGCTGCTCGGAATGAGCGTGGTGCTCGGGGCGGCGGCCTACGGCGTGAGTCGCCGCGCGCAGACGCCGGTGCTGACCCCCGAGCCCGATCAACCGGTGGAAGCGCCCAGCGGGCAGCCGGTGCTCACGCCGTCGATCGTTGCGCCGCCCACGGTCACCGCCAACCCTTCTGCGTCGCACAGCCGGGTGGCCAAGCCGGTGCTCGGCCCGCTGCCGAGCGCCGCCCCGAACGGCAAGACCGGGACCGTCCGGATCCTGGTGCGCGGCGCAGGCGGCGGGATCGTGCGCATCGACGGCACGCCCCACGCCGATTGGTTCGGTAGAGACTTCGAGCTCGCGGTCGGGGCCCACACGCTCGAGGTGGTGCCACCCGACAGCTACTGCTGCATCGCCAAGGGCGCGCAGGGGTTCACGGTGGTTCCTGGCGTCCAGACCATCACCGGCGAGGCCCCGTTCAAGGACGCCACCGTGTCGCTAGTGGGCCCCGAGGGCACGCACGCCACCTGCCCGGACCACTTCCCGGGCGAGCTGCGCGTCGGGCGGGTGCTCAGCGTCAAGTTCCCGGGATCTTCGCGCTCGGTGCAGGGCGAATGTACGCTCTACAGCCCGGGCGCCGATCCGAAGGTCCGGAAGCTCACGCTCGAAGCAGGCAAGTCCACCCAGCTTTCCTGGTAAGCAGTTGACGCGGTGGCGGGCGCGGTCGAACCTCTCGCTCGGCGCGTCCGCCGCGGCCCCGATGCCCCCGGCAAGATCCAGTCTCCTGATCCTCGGCTTCCTGGTGGGGCTCGCGTGTCTCTCGGGGCCGGCGCTGGCGCAGCCCGCGGCGGGCCTGAGTGACGACGCCAAGCTGGCCCGGGTCATCACGCTCTACGAGACCGGCAAGTACGGCGACTGCGTGAAGGCCTTCTCGGGCCTGATCGGGGCCGAGCCCCGCCAGATCAGCGACCCCGACGTGCTGGAGCGCGCGCGGATGTACTACGCCGCGTGCCTGATCGGGAACGGACAGACCGCCGATGCGGAAGAGCAGATGCGCGCGGCGCTTCGGCAGAACCCGACCATGCGCCCCGACAGCCTGGTGTTCCCCGGACCGGTCATCGACCGCTTCCTTCAGGTGAAGGACGCGTTGAAGGTCGAGCTGGCCGCCGCCGAGGCCAAGAAGCGCGAAGCGGCGCGGGCTGCCGCCGCCGCCGCTGCCGCTCGCACCGCTGCCGAGAAGCGCCGGGTCGCACGCCTGGAAGAGCTGGCGAGCCAAGAGGTGCAGGTCGAGAAGAATAGCCGCTGGGTCGCCGCCATCCCCTTCGGCGCAGGGCAGTTCCAGAACCGCGACCCACTGCTCGGCTACCTGTTCTTGGGCTCGGAGGTGCTCCTGGCCGGGACCGCCATCGGCGCCATGGTGATCCAGCTCGATCTGAACGCCCGCGCCGACGACGACCCGCCGCCCGATCCCGCCGATCTGAACCCCAAGCTCGATGCGGCGCACCAGACGATGGTGATCGCGACCTGGGGCTTCATCGGCGTGGCCGCGGTCGGCGTGCTCCAGGCGCAGCTCGCGTTCGTGCCCGAGCTGAAACGCTCGGTGAAGAAACCCCTGAGCCCGGAGCTGCGCCCGCCGGCAGAGAAGCCCGGCGTGTCGCTCTTGCCCATGGCCCATCCCACGCGGGGCGGGGGCGCCTTCGGGGTCGTCGGTCGCTTCTGATGCGGCAGCGGGCCAGCTGGATCGTCCCTGGGCTGGCGCTGGCGCTGGCGTTCGGCGTGGCGGCGCACGGCTGCCGGCGTCGCGCGCCTGCTGGGCAGCAGGTCGCCGACGCCGCCGCCAGCTCGAGCAGCGCCCCGGAGCCGCCGGCGCCCTCTGCGAACGTGACCTTCCGCGTGAGCGACGCCAGTGGCCGCAGCATTCCGTGCAAGCTGACCTGGATCGGGCGTGACGGCACGCCCACGCCGGATCTGGGCTTTGGCCGCCCCACCCGCAGCGTCGAAGGTGGCCTGGCGGCGCACCATCGCGTGTTCTCGCTCACGGGGCAGGGCGCGATCTCGGTGCCCTCGGGCAGCTACGACCTGTTCGTGAGCCGCGGCCCCGAGTGGAGCCTGCATCAGCAGGCGCTGAGCGTGCGCCCGGAGCCGCAGACGTTGAACGTGACGCTCACCCGGCTGATCACCCGCGAGGGTTGGGTCAGTGCCGACGCTCACGTTCACGCCGACCCGTCGTGGGACTCGAAGGTGCCGCTCGCGGCCCGCGTGCACGAGTTCGCGAGCGAAGGCGTGGACGTGCTGATCGCCACGGACCACAACGTAGTCACCGACTACCGGCCCGAGATCGAGCGCGCCGGCGCAAAGGGGCTGCTCGAGACCGTGCTCGGCAGCGAGCTCAGCACCACCGACTGGGGGCATTTCGGGGCGTTCCCCCTGAAGCACGAGCAAGACTGGTGGGTCTTGCACGGCGTGCGCATGACCGGCACCCCCGCCGACCAGCTGCTCCGCGCGGTGCGGCGGCACGGTCCCACGGCGCTGGTCACGGTGAATCACCCGCGGCTGGGGAAGCTGGGCTACTTCAACGTCGGCGGCTTCGAGCCCAAGTCCGCCCGCTTCGCCCACGCACACGTGAGCTTCGACTTCGACGCCGTCGAGGTGATGAACGGCGCCAAGCACGGCTCGCTCGAGGCAGTCGACCAGGTGATGGGCGATTGGTTCGGCTTGCTGACCGACGGGCGGCGGATCACCGCGATGGGCAACTCGGACACCCACGAGCTGCTCACCAGCTACGCCGGCTACCCCCGCAACTACGTGCGACTGACCGACCCCACCGTGGACGGCGAGCGCCTGGCGGCGGCGCTGCGCGAGGGCGCCGCGTTCTTCAGCTCGGGTCCGTTCGTCGAGGCCACCATCGGTGACAAATCGCTGGGCGAGGTGGCCCGCGCCGTGGAAAAGAAGGTCACGCTCTCGGTGAAGATCCGCGCGGCGGCCTGGGTGAGCGTGGCGCGCCTGCGTGCCTACGTGAACGGGCGCGTGGCGAAGGAGCTGCCCATTGCCCCGAGCAACGAGACCGAGCGCTTCGCCGGTGAGATCACCCTCGACACGCCGGACGACGCCTTCGTGGTGGTGCGGGTGGACGGCGATCGGCCGCTGCCCCCGGTGGTGGGCGGGCCGCCGGCCGAGACGCTGTTTCCGGTGGCGATCACCAACCCGATCTACGTGGACGCCGACGGGGACGGGAAGTGGAAGGCCCGGAAGAAGTAGTCTCGCCTTGGGCCGTCTTGCCCTGATCCGATCACGCTGCCCGAGCTGCGCGAGTCGAGACGCGCTGACGTCAGGCGCGCTTCTGCGCGGCCACGATGAAGAAGCCGCCGACGTACTTCAGGGGGCTGTCGCACAGCGCGCGCTCGGCGGCGCCGAACACCCGGCGCCCCAGGGGGTGCCGCATGAGCTTGGCGGTGGGCGTGGCAATGCGGACCCCCCGCGAGTCGACCACGTCGCAGCCCGGCGGCAAGAGCCGCGCCACCGAGAGCGGTGAGTCGAACCGGGTGTAGACGTGGCCTTCGTGGGCAGCGTCGGCGATCTTGCCGTGGGGCGCCAGGGTCTTGGCCAGGCCGCGCAGGCTGAGCGGGTTGTAGAACTCGGCGATCAAGAAGCCGCCGGGGCGGGTGACGCGGGCCATCTCCGAGAGCGCGATGCGGATGTCGGGGATGTGCGCCAGCACCTTGAACGAGCAGGTGACGTCGAAGCTGGCGTGGGGAAACGGCAGCTCGGTGGCCGAGCCTTCGACCACGCACAGGCCCCGGGCCCGCGCCTTCTCGAGCATGCCCGGCGACAGATCGAGCCCCTGGGCCGAGCGGGCGAAGCGCGCGATGCGCGAAAGGACCAGGCCCGTGCCGCAGCCGATCTCGAGCACGTCGCGGCCGCGCCCGAAGCGCTCGACGAAGTCCGCCTCGAGCTCGTCGAGCAGGTCGTGGTAGCCGCCGGGGTCGTTCTCGCCGCGGTGGTCTTCATAGCCCTGGCTGAAGGCGTCGTAATAGGCCCGGTTCGACTCGTGGCTGCCGGTGGCGTCCATCGCGGCGAAACCTGTCGCCGAAACGGCGCGCGAGCAAGGCCCTGTCGATTGTCCGGTGATTTCTGCCGCCGCCTCGGGCAAAGTCCCGGGGCCCCGGGGGCGAGCTCACGTGCACGAACCACTGCGTTCACTTCGCCTGCCGTTGGTCGTGGGCTTTGCCGAGTTGGTCGACATTCCCGAGTGGAACGTGCGCCGCCTGCGGGCCAAGCTGGACACCGGAGCGCGCAGCAGCGCGCTTCACGTCGAGAACGTGCAAGAGCTGCCCCACGGCCGCGTGCGCTTCGACGTGCGGCTACACCGCAAGAAGCTCGACCGGCGCGTGACGGTCGAGGCCAAGGTGGTGCGGCGTGCTCGGGTGCGGGCGTCGAGCGGGGTCTCCGAGTATCGACTGTTCGTCCGCGCCACGGTGAAGCTCGGCCCGGTGTCCGAAGAGGTGGAGATGAGCCTGGTCAGCCGCGAGCGCATGCTGTTTCGCATGCTGCTCGGGCGCTCGGCGCTGGCGCGCCGCTTCTTGGTCGACGCCGGTCGCTCGTACGTGCTGTCGCAGAAGGGCAAGCGGCGAGGCGCGGCGTGAGCTTGCGGATCGTGATCCTGTCGCGGAGCCCCCGCGCTTACAGCACGCGCCGCCTGCGCGAGGCCTGCCTGGGGCGCGGCCATCAGCCCAAGGTGCTGAACACCCTGCGCTTCAGCATGGAGGTCGAGCGGGGCCACCCCAAGCTGTTCTTCAAGAACCGGCCCATCCGGCGGTACGACGCGGTGATCCCCCGGATCGGCGCGTCGATCACCATGTATGGCACCGCCGTGGTGCGCCAGTTCGAGCAAATGGGCGTGTTCACCCTGGCCTCGAGCAATGCCATCAGTGTCTCGCGCGACAAGCTGAGAAGCGTGCAGATCTTGTCGCGCCACAATCTGGGGATCCCGCCGACGGCGTTCGTGCGCGATCGGCGCAGCGTGCTGCATGCCATCGAGCAGGTGGGTGGGGCCCCGGTGATCATCAAGCTGCTCGAGGGCACCCAGGGCATCGGGGTGATCTTGGCCGACACCACCAAGGTCGCCGAGGCGATCATCGAGACCTTGCAGAGCGCGCGTCAGAACGTGCTCATCCAGAAGTTCGTGAGCGAGAGCCGGGGTCGGGACGTGCGCGCGCTGGTGGTGGGCGACCGGGTGGTGGCCGCCATGCGACGCTTCGCCGGCGAAGAAGAGTACCGCGCCAACGTGCACCGCGGCGCCCGTGCCGAGCCAGTGAAGCTCGAGCCGGCCTACGAGCGCGCCGCCATCCACGCCGCGCAGATCATGGGGCTGCGGGTGGCCGGGGTGGACTTGCTCGAGACGGTCGACGGGCCCCAGGTGCTCGAGGTCAACTCGTCCCCGGGGCTCGAGGGCATCGAGACCACGACCGGCGTCGACGTCGCCGATCACATCGTGGAGCACCTGGAAGAGCAGGTGGCGTTCCCCGAGGTCGATCTGCGGCAACGGCTCACGCTGAAGGCCGGCTACGGCGTGGCCGAGCTGCAGATCACCGCCGACTCGACCCTGGCCGGGCAGACCCTGCGCGAGGCGGGGCTGCGGGACCGAGACGTGATGGTGCTCAGCATCTTGCGCGGTGGTCTGACCCTCCCCAATCCCAGGGGCGACCGGCAGATCTTGGCCGGCGACGTGCTGCTCTGCTTCGGCAAGCACCTGACCCTGAAGGGGTACCTTCGGCACGCGCGCGTTCGGCGCGCCCGCCGTGCGCGGACCCAGAGCGCCGGCTGAGATCGAACCGCCCGCTGGGCCGTATTCGGGGGAAGAGCCGTAAGCAGCCGGTCCCGCCGTGCGTTTCCCCGGCGGACCCGCGCGCCCTTGTGGAAACGCCCAAGGCGCAGGAACATCGGCAGCCTGGGACGCCTGCTACGAACCGGCGGAGGAAGAGATGAGTGAATCCCTGAAAGCGGCGCGCGGGCGCACGCTGACCCGATTGGTGCTGGCGCTGCTCGCCCTGGGGCTGTTCGTCGCCGTGCTGCTGGCCGTGGCGCTGCGGAAGCCGCCGCCCAGCAAGGCCGCTCCCATCCAGGCCCGGCTCGAGCTGGCCGCCGGCGAGGTGAGCGTGGATCTGGGGCAGGGTCCGGCCCGAGCCGTGAGCGGTGCGCCGCTCTTGGCCGATGCCAAGATCGCGACCCACAAGGGCGCCCGGGCGCTGGTCCGCTTGCCGGACGGTTCGCGGCTGTTCATGCGCTCGGACAGTCGCATCACGCTGGGCGCCGAGTCGGTGGTGCTCGAGCAGGGCGAGTACTTCGTGGACGCACCCCCCACCGACCGCAAGCCCATCGTCCACTCGGTGGCGGGCACCAGCGTGACCGCAGCCGAGACCGGCGTGGCCATCAAGCGCAGCGGCGCCGACGCCACCATCTACGTGGCGCGGGGCATGGCCACGGTCACCGGCAAGGGCGGCCGGGCCGAGGTGAAGGCGGGCGAGCAAGCGGTGGTCCAGGGCGACGCCGCCCCGGCCGTCGCGGCGCTGGCGTTCTGGGACGACTGGACCGGCGGCATGGCGGACTTTGCTTCGGGCAGCGGCGTGCCCGGCGCCGGCTCGGGGACGATCTACGGCGTCGACGTGGGAGCCTCCGCGGGCAGCCCGGCGCGCCGCCTGGAAATCGCCCGGCAGAGCGTGCGGGCCGTGGTGCGCGAGGGGCTGAGCGAGACCGAGGTCGATCAAGCCTTCTTCAACCCCGGGGAGCGCGACGTCGAGGGTTGGTACTGGTTCACCGTTCCCGACGACGCCAGCGTGACCAGCTTCGCGCTCGAGACCAATGGTGTCCTGGTCGAGGGTGAGTTCATCGAGTCGAAAGAGGCCGCCGCGCAGTACGCCGCCGCCAAGAGCTCGGGGCACGCCCCCGCCATTCTCGAGTGGGTGGACGCCCGCAGCTACCGCGCGCGGATCTACCCGATCCGAGCCGGCGGCACGCGCCGCGTGGTGCTGCGCTACGTGCAGGTCAATCCCTCGAGCGACGGCAAGCTGAGCTACCTCTACCCCATGGGTCGCGGCGACCCGGTGCGCATCGGCGAGTTCGCGCTGCGCGTGGATCTGGGCGAGAGCGGACCGAAGATGAAGCTCTCGACCCTGGCAGATGCCCGGGTCGAAGACAGCGGGAAGAGCGTCACCATGCGGCGCAGCGGCTACACCCCGCGCGCCGACTTCCAGCTCGAGGCGACCCTGCCCGAGCGACGGCCCCCGCTGGCGGTGTCGCGCTTCAAGGCCGACGGCGAGAGCGCCGACTACGTGATGGTGCGGTACACGCCGGATCTGGACTGGAAGGGCGTGAAAGAACAGCGGGGGGACGTGGTGGTGGTGGTCGACACCTCGGCCGCCGGCGACGAGGCCTCTCGCCAGATCAAGACCGCCGCCGCCGAGTCGATCTTGCGTGCGCTGTCGGACGACGATCGCTTCGCCCTGGTGGCGCTCGACGTGCGGCCCACGGTGCTTCACCCGAAAGACGGCATGGCCGCGGCCAGCGAGGGTGAGATCGCCAAGGCGCTCGAGGCGCTGGCCGGCCACACCGCCGGCGGCGCCACCGACCTCTCGTCCATGTTCGACGTGTCGCTGCAGCGCCTGCACGGCGCCGAGCAGCCGGCGGTGGTCTACGTGGGCGACGGCGTGGCGACCAGCGGCGAGCTGAGCGGCGAGCAGATCGTCGAACGCCTGCGGCGCGCCCTGGGCACTTCGCGCGCGCGGCTGTTCACCGTGGGCGTGGGCACCGAGGCCAATCACCCGTTGCTCTCGGAGCTGGCGCGGGCCGGCGGCGGAACCGCCTTCCGCGTGGACGAGGCCGAGCAGACCACGGCGCGGGCGCTGGAGCTGACCGCCGCGCTGAAGGTGCCGACCATCACCGATCTGGAGCTGGATCTCGGTGCCGGGCTCGACGAGCCGTTCTCGACCGCCAGCGGCAAGGTCAGCCGCGGGCAAGAGGTGGTGGTGCTGGCGCGCACGCACCACGACCTGCCGAAGCGGGTGAAGGTGAAGGGGCGGGTGGGGGGCGAGCAGTTCACCAAAGAGTACGAGCCCGAGCGCGAGAAGAGCGTGATCGCCGAGCTGGTGCCGCGGCTGTGGGCGGCGGAATACGTGCGCCGCTTGCTGGGCGGGGCGCAGGGCCCCGATGCCGAGCGCGGTCGCATCGTGGCGCTGGGCCTCGAATATGGCCTGCTCACGCCCTTCACCAGCATCTTGGCGCTCGAGAGCGAGGGCGCGTATTACCAGATGGGGATCCAGCGCAAACGCAGCAAGCTGCGCGGCAAGCGCCAGCTCAGCCTGCTCGACATCGACCACGACACCGAGCGACGAGTCGCCGAGCGCCACGCGGCGGTCTTGCCCCCGGCCTTCATGCCGCTCGGCTGCAGCAAGTCCGATGCGCCCAGCTTCGGCGACCGCGAGTCCGCTGCCGGCAAGGCCGCGCCGGCATCGCCGGCGCCGATCCAGCTGGGGGCCGCGCAAGAAGAGCAGTCCGAGCAGAAGGCAGAGACCGTGGCGGCACCACCCCCCGCGCCCACGGTGATGCCTGCCGAGCCCGCGCTGGCGGGCGGCGCCGCCCCGGGCCCCGGCGGCCCGGCCCGCGGCGCCATGGGTCGCGCCAAGGGCGACGACGAGGGCGATCGTTCGGCCCTGCCGCGCGCGGCCGTGGCGGCGAAGCCCATGCCCCAGGCGTTTGCCAAGAAGGCGGTAGCAGCGCCGGTGCGCCTGGACGACGCCGATCAGCCCCCCGGCGGCAAGCTGGTGGCGAAGGACCAGCGAGAAGCGGACAAGAAGGTGGAGCTGGCCCAAGCCATGCCCAAGATCTGCAGCGACGCGGCGGCGCGCCCCATCGCGCAGCGGGTGCTGCTCTGGCAGAAGCGGCTCAAGACCGCCAAGGGCCCCACCGAGCTGATCGGGCGCTATACGGCGGCGGCCGGGTCGTGCGAGCTGGCCGACTGGCGCGCCGAGCGCACCTTCCTCGATCTGCTCCAGAAGCGCATCGACGGCGAGGGTTCCGCCGGCGTGGTGCTGGGGTTCTTCGCGGCTCGGCCCGAGGTGCAGAAGTTCCTGGCCAAGCTGATCTTGCGCCGGGCGGTCGACCCACGTCTGGTGGCCGCCGTAGAGCGCGCTCTGTTCGGCAGCGCGGTGGACTGGGCCAAGCTCGATCTCGCGCTGTCCGAGATCGACGACGTGAGCAAGCGCATCGAGCAGGTGCGCGAGGCCATCGCCAAGGCGCCCGAAGATCCCAACGGCGGCGTGCGGCTGGTCAAGCTCTTGGTCGAGGCCGACAAGAAGGACGAAGCCGTGGCGCTGGGTCGTCGCCTTCGGGACCAGGGCTTCCTCACGCCGAGCATCGCCCGCCAGATCGGCGACGTGCTGTCCCGCGCCGGCCTGGCCGACGAGGCGGTCCGCACCTATTCCGAGATCGTCGAGTTCGATCCCGACGGCATCGACTCGCGCCGGCTGCTCGGAGACATCTACCTGGGCCACGGCTGGTACGAGCCCGCCTATCGGCAATACCGCACGCTGACCGAGTCGGCGAAGGACGATGCGCTGGGCTGGCTTCGACTGGCGGCCGCGGCGGCCGGCACCGGCCGGGTGGACGAGGCCCTGCGCCTCGAGCGCAAGATCGCCGGCGCCCAGGGCACGCCGGGGCCGAGCGATCCGCGGCGCTGGGCGCGCATGCTGTCGGCCGCCCGCCTGGCGCGGCTGATCGAGAAGCCGCCGGCGGGCACCAACCCCGAGGCGATGAAGCGCGAGCTCAAAGAGCTGCAGATCTTCAGCGGGGCCGGCTCCTTGGTGCTCTTGACCTGGGAAGACCTCTCGGCCGACCTGCTGCTGGTGACCCAGCTCGACGGCAAAGACGTCGGCTTGGGCGAACCGACCGACGCCGCCAAGGCGGGGCTCTCGTCGGTGCTGCTCACCACCGCCGACGCGACGCGCGCCAGCTTCGTCGCACGGCTGCGCAGCCCCAAGAAGGACGTGCCGGTGAAGCTCGAGCGCCACGACGCCGTCTGGAACGGCAAAGAGTTCCAGATCTCGTCCAAGCTCGTCGAGCTGCCGAAGGCCAGCAGCGAAGCTGCGCTGTGAACCTGCTCTTGCTCGAGCCGGCCGAGATCGCCTCGGGCTCACCGGTCACGGTGCGCGGTGAGCGCGCGCGGCACCTGCGCGAGGTGCTGCGGGTGGTCCCCGGGCAGGCCGTCCGGGCCGGCGTGATCGACGGCCCGCTCGGCGCGGTGACGGTGGTCGAGGTGCATCCCGACCGCGTCCAGCTCGACGCCCGCACGCTGGCCGGCGCCCCCGTGCCCGAGCGCTGTCGGGTCGATCTGCTCCTGGCCATGCCTCGACCCAAGGTGTTTGCCCGGCTGCTCTCGGCGATCGCGTCGGTCGGCGTCGGCCAGGTGTGGATTACCGGCGCCACCCGGGTGGAGCGGTACTACTTCGACTGCCATCAGCTCGAGCCCGGCGAGATCCGCCGACACCTGCTCGACGGGCTCGAGCAAGCGCGCGACACCCGCCTGCCCGAGGTGACCGTGCACCGCTCGCTCGGGCAGTTGCTCGAGGGCTTGCTGCCCGCGGCGGCGACACGCCTGGTTGCCGATCTCGATCCCAGCCTTCCCCGCGTGGCCCAGGCTTGCCCCGCACAGGGCCGCGTGATCGTGGCGATTGGCCCCGAGGGCGGGTGGGTCGACGCGGAGCGCGCGCTGCTCGCTCGGCACGGTTTCCTGGCCGTCGGGCTCGGCGGGCGGGTGCTGCCGAGCGACGTCGCCTGTCTGGTGGCGCTGGGGTTGGTGCACGACGCGCTCAGGCGCTGACCGTGACTGGCAGCCCCAGGGCCTGGATGCGCGCCGCGAACGCGTTCAGCCACTCGGCCTCGAGCGGCGCGAGCTCGCCGGCTTCGGGCTGAAGCGACGGCCGCGCCAGCGTGTAGAGGTGCACGCCCTGCACCGGCACCGCTTCGCGCCGCACCCGTTCGAGGGTTGCCAGATAGGCGGCCTGTTCCAGGGGCGACGGCGGCTGGCCCAGGCGCCGAAACCAGCAGGTTTGGAGCCACGTCGGGCACGCGGCCGCGGCGGCGCGGAGCTTCTCGAAATGCTCGTCCGGGCTGGCGTGGCAGTTGTTGATCGCCAGGGCCCCGGGGCCGGTGGCGCTGTCGAGCTTGAACCAGACCTCGCCGCCGAGCTCGGCCATGCGCCGGAGGTTGGCCTGGATCTCGGGCTTGTTCAGCATCGAGCCGTTGGTGATCAGCACCAGCTTGATGCGGCCGCGCAGCCGATGACGGTCGAGCGCTCGGGCGATCACCTCGAGCGTGGCACCGAAGTCCGGGCACGTGGTCGGCTCGCCGTTGCCCGAGAGCGCGATGTCGTTCAGTCGCCGTGCGCCCGCGGGCGCGTGGCGCTCGAGGAAGTCGCCGTGGACCACCGCCTCGAGCGTCTCTTCGAGCTCGCGCTCGAGCAGCGCCAGATCCACCGGCGGGCCCTTGCCGAAGGTCAGCCCGGGAACCTGGCAGTACACGCAGCGCCAGTTGCAGGCGTTGTTCGGATTCAGGTTCACACCGATGCTCACGCCGCCGGCGCGGCGCGACACCACCGGGTAGACGTACCTCATCCCGGTGACGTCGCGGTCGTGGTCGGCCACCGACAGGGTGCCGATGCGCTCCAGCTTCGACGCCATGGTCACCCCAGTCTAGGCGGAAAACCCGGAACTTCCCGGCGTGCGCTTGATCCCAGCGCTCAGCGTGCTTTCCTGGTGCCCAGCTCATGGGCGGCGAGGCGGACACCAGGGGGTTGGCGTGAGCGACGAAGGGCACGCGCACGATGCCGGCTTGACGGCCGACACCGGGCCGCGCCCGGCCGATCCGGTGGTCGGCACCACGCTCAAGGGCACCTATCAGGTTGTCCGAAAAATTGCGGAAGGCGGCATGGGCATCGTCTACGAGGGCGAGCACGTGCGGCTCAAGCGTCGCGTGGCGATCAAGGTGCTGCTCTCGCAATACGCGCGGCACCCCGAGGTGCTGGCGCGCTTCCGGCGCGAGGCCGAGGTGGTGGGCAGCCTGGGCCACCCGCACATCGTGCAAGTCTTCGACGTCGACGAGACCGAGAAGAAAGAGCCGTTCTTGGTGATGGAGTACCTCGACGGCGAGACGCTGGCCGAGCGGCTGGAGCGCGAGCCACGTCTGCCGCTGGCCACCGCCGTGCGCATCGCCACGCAAGTGGCCTCGGCGCTCACCAGCACCCACGAGAAAGAGATCGTCCACCGGGACCTCAAGCCCGAGAACGTGTTTCTGGTGCGGGTCACCGGCGAGAAAGAGTTCGCCAAGGTGCTCGACTTCGGCATCAGCAAGGTGCGCGGGGGCGGCGGTCCGCGGCTCACGCAGCAGAACATGGTGATCGGCACGCCCGCCTACATGGCGCCCGAGCAGGCCCGGGGTGAGCGCGAGCTGGACCACCGCGTCGATCAGTTCGCCCTCGCCGCCATGACCTACGAGATGCTCGCCGGGCAGTCGGCGTTCCCGGGGGACGATCCGGTCGAGATCATGACCCGGGTGATCGCCGCCAGCCCGATGCCGCTCACCGACGTGGCGCCGTGGATCCCGGCGCCGGTGGCGGCGGTGGTCGCCCGTGGCATGCAGAAGCTCCCGGCCGATCGCTTCCCCAGCGTGTCCGAATACGCCGCGTCGCTCGAACACGCGATGACCGGGGCCGAGTTCGCGACCACCTTACCGCCGGACGAGCGCCGCACCGCGCCGGCGGCCCTCTCGAGTTCACCCCCGCCCGGCCCGCCGACGTCGGTGGCCCGGGGCGAGAAGGCCACGCGGCCGCAAGAGCCTGCCAAGCGCCACTCGACCCCGGCGCCCAAGCGGCCGCTGCTCGAGTCCGGTCGAACGCCGCCGCCCACTCCCGAAGAGCATCGCGTCGAGCGGATCGCGCCGCTCAGCCGCCGCCTCTCGCGCCCCTCGCTCACGCCGGTGTCGCAGCCGTCGAACGCCGTGCCCGTGCGGGCCACGCCCGAGCCGCCGCCCAGCGTCCCGCCTTACGACCGCGTGTCGCGAGCGCCGTCGTCCCCGCCCAGTAATCCGCCCGAGAGCCGGGCCCGCATCTCGACCCCGAGCTCGGGCGACCCCAACGTGCTGCGCGCGCAGCAAGAGCTGGAAGAGGCCCGTGCCGCCCTCAAGCTGGGGCGGCTGGACGACGCGGTCAAGCACGCCGAGCAGCTGCTCGAGCTGGCGGTGTTCGGCAAAGACACCGCCGTCTACGCGGTGCTTCGCGGCGGCATGCCGGTGGTCGATCACATCTTCGAGGCCCGGCTCGGCCCGCTGGACCGCAAGCTCGAGGTCACGCCGACCGCGCGCGATCCGAAGAAGATCAACCTCTCGAGCAAGGCCGCGTTCGTGCTGTCGTGCGCCGAGAACGGCGCCACCCTTCAAGAGGTGATCGACGCCAGCGGCATCCCCCGCCGGGACGTGATCCGCATGCTGGCGGGCCTGATGCGGCGTGGCGCGCTGGTGGCGCACTGAGCAGCGGCGGCCCGCGCGCAACCGCGCGGTGCCAAGCGCGGGTTGCCGGTCCCGCGCGTCTGGGCGGGTATTTGAGACGGCGCCTGCCTGGTGCTATGCCCGCGGTCAGGTAGGGACATGCGGCGGATCTTCGTTTCGGTGTTGGCTTTGCTCCTGGGATCTTGTGGCTCCGATTCGGGCGGCGGCGGAGCCGTCGGCACGGGCGGGGCGGCCGGGGCCGGGGGCGCCGGCGGGGCCGGCGGCGCACCGCCGGCGTGTGACGCCCACGCGGTGAGCGGCGATCCGAGCTTCCAGAAGCGCACCAGCGAGTGGGGGCTCGACGGTGTGGTGGGCAATCGCCTGATCGCCGCAGACCTCGACCACGACGGGTACCCCGACCTCTTGGTGCACTCGTTGAGCACCAACACCCGCGACCCGCTGGACGGCGGCAAGCCCAAGCTGATGCGGGTGCTGATGAACCGGCCGGGGCAGAACGGCAAGCGCACCTTCGTGGACGAGACCTTGGCCAGCGGCTACGGCGCCACCCGCGACGGCGCCACGCAGCTGCGCTCGGCTCACCTGGTGGTGGCTGCCGACGTCGACAACGACGGCGACGTCGACCTCTTCAGCGGGACCTTCACCGACAACAAGAAGGTGGCTTCCCCGCCCACCCCCGGCGACCTCGACCGGAGCGAGGTCTTGCTCAACGACGGCAAGGGTCACTTCACCCTGGGGCCGAAGCTCGAGCCCCACGCCAGCCAGGGGCTTCCGACCAGCGGCGCCACCTTCGCCGACGTCAACCGCGACGGAAAGATCGACCTGTTCGTGGTCGGTTGGTACGAGAGCTACGGTACGTCGTACATCGGTACGCAGGCGCGCCTGCACCTGGGCAACGGCGACGGAACGTTCACCGAGGTCACCGACGGCGCCGGCCTCACCACCGACGACTTCGGCCTCGAAGAGGGCACCAATCATCGCCCGGCCTACGGCGCCACGTCGTGCGACGTGGACGGCGACGGCGACACGGATCTGATGGTCAGCGCCTACGGCCGGCAGTGGAACTTGCTGTACGTCAACGATGGCAGCGGCAAGTTCACCGAGCAGGGCAAGGCGAGCGGCTTTGCCGGGGACGACAACCACGACTTCACCGACAACCAGATGTTCCTCTGCTATTGCACCAGCAGCAGCGACCCCAGCTGCCCCGCCAATCCGCAGCCGGTGATCAGCTGCCAGAACACCGGCTGGAGCCCCAACGACAGCAAGCCCTGGCGCAACAACGGCAACACCTTCGCCACCGCCTGCGGTGACGTCACCGGTGACGGCGTCATGGACCTGTACAACGCCGAGATCCGCCACTTCTGGGCGGGGCAGTCCAGCGACGGCAGCGCGCTTCTGGTCGGCGACGTCTCCGGCGGCAGCATCAAGTACACGCGGCCGGCGCTGGCCGATCAGGGGCTGGGGCTGCCGCATCCGACCAGCAGCTGGAACGAGGGCGGGTTGATGAGCGCGATTGCCGATCTCGACAACGACGGGCGCTCCGAGATCGTGCTCGCCACCAGCGACTACGCCGATCAGTACCTGTACGTGTTCCAGCAGAAGGCTGGCGGTGGGTTTGCCGAGAAGGGCAAGGCGTTCGGGCTTCAGCACCCCTGCGCCAGCGGGCTGGTCGTGGCCGACTTCGATCGCGACGGCGATCAAGACGTGGTGGTCGGCTCGGGCACGGCCCGCGACTGCGGCAAGATCTGGAAGGCCAACGAGGTGCACTTCTACGAGAGCGACGCCTCGACCAAGGGCAAGTGGGTCGAGGTCAGACTGAAAGGCGGTCCGGGCACCAACACCGCCGCGATCGGCGCGCGCGTCACCGTCGACGCCGGCGGCACCAAACTGGTGCGCGAGGTGGGGGGCGGCTACGGCCACTTCGGCATGCAGAACGATCTGGTCGTGCACTTCGGCGTGGGCGCCTGCGAGGCCGTGGGCCTCGAGGTGCGCTGGCCCGACTCGCCGCTCAGCGTCGAGCAGCGGGGCGTGATCGCCTCGGGTAGCGTGCTGGACGTCGAACAGGGCAAGTGAAGCCCGGCGAGCACCCCGAGTTCTTCCGCTGGCCGGCGCCCGAGGGCCGCTCGCGCGAGAGCACCATCCGCCTCGATCGCGAAGGTCGCTTCTGGCACGACGGGGTGCGGGTCGAGCACCCGGGCATGCAGCGCGCGTTCGCGTCGTGGATCGATCGCCACCCCGACGACGGGCGCTTCATCCTCCAAAACGGCTACGACTGGACCTACTTCAGCGTCGACGACGTGCCGTTCTTCGTCCGGGCGATCCGGGTGACCGATGCCGGCGTCAGCGTGCTCTTGTCGGACGACAGCGAAGAGGCCCTCGATCCGGCCTCGCTCGCGGTGGGCGAGAACGACGCGGTCTACCTGCGGGTCAAGGGTGGTCGCTTCGAGGCCCGCCTGACGCCCGAGGCCCAGACCCAGCTCGCCCCGCTGCTGATCGAGACCCAAGCCGGCGAGCCCGCCCTGCTCTGGGGCGGGGCGACTTACCCCATCCGGCCGCGGGAGTGACACAACCGGGGCCGGCCGTGATAAAAGCAACGCCCTCATGAAAGTTCTGGTCGCGGACAAGCTGGATCCGGCCGCGCTCGACGAAATGCGCACGCTGGGGGTGGAGCTGACGTATCAGCCCGAGCTCGACGCCGAGGCCCTGCCGGCGGCGGTCCGGGACGTCAACGTGCTGATCGTGCGCGGCACGCAGGTGCGCGCCGACGCGATGAAGGCGGGGGTGATGCTCAACTTGATCATCCGCGCCGGCGCCGGGGTCCGGAACATCGACGTCAAGACCGCCAGCGAGCGCGGCATCTACGTCGCGAATTGCCCGGGGAAGAACGCTTCGGGGGTGGCCGAGCTGACCATGACCCTGATCGGCTGCCTCGATCGCCGCGTGCCCGACGCGGTGGGCAGCCTGCGCGCCGGCAAGTGGGACAAGCAAGAGTTCGCCAAAGCCAAGGGCCTTCGCGGGCGCAGCCTGGGCATCGTGGGCTTCGGCCACGTGGGGCGCGCGGTCGCCAAGCTCGGCCTGGCCTACGGGCTCGACGTGCACGCCTACAGCCGTTCGCTCATGCCGGCCGCGGCCGCCGAGCTCGGCGTGGGCTGGGCGCCGAACGTCCTCGAGCTGGCCAAGCGGTCGGACATCTTGTGCGTTCACCTCGAGCTGACCGAGCGGACGCGCGGCATCATTTCCCGCGAGGTGATCTCGGCGCTGCCGAACGGCGCCATGCTGGTCAACACGGCGGACTCGGGCCTCGTGGACTGGCCCGCGCTGGTCGAGCTGGCGCCGATGAAAGAGCTGCGCGTCGGGCTCGACGTGCTTCCCAGCGAGCCCGACACCCGGGTCGCCGACTACGACCACGCCATCTTGCACGCCGGCCTGGTGTACGCCACGCCGCACATCGGCGCCTCGACCGACGAGGCGCAGATCGCCATCGCGGCCGAGACGGTCCGCATCTTGCGTAGCTTCATGGTCAAGGGTGAGGTGCCGAACGTGGTGAACATCGCCGCCAGCACCCGAGGTCGCTACGTGCTGGTGGTGCGCTTCCTCGACAAGGTCGGCGCGCTGGCCAACGTGCTGGGGGTGCTCAAGCGCCACGCCATCAACATCCAAGAGCTCGAAAACACCGTGTTCGAGGGCGGGCGGGCCGGTTGTGCCAAGATCCGCACCGACACCCGGCCGAGCGAGGCCTGCCTGTCCGAGATGATGGCGTTCAGCGACGAGGTGCTGCACGTCAACCTGGTGACTTTGCCCAATCTGGCGTGAGGCCCGACCGATCGGGGGGCCCAGGGGGCCCCCCGGGCCCGGGGCCGCCGCGGACTGCCGGCAATTTCACGGTTTTTCGCGCAGCTTGCGCTCACCGCCACCCTCGGCTAAATAGCCCGCCGACAACTCGGGTGGATCCTGACGGACCCCCTACCAGGGTCCGTTTTTTTTTGGTCGGGTCCCGCGATCTCGGCCAAAAAACTCGGTCCACTCGAGCGCGGGGTAGGGCCGTGGCCTGCCTCGCGAGTCGCGAGAGCTCCATGACCCTAGTCGCCCATGAACGTCTGCCTGGTCTCGACCGCGAGCGCGTGCTCGCCGCGGTAGAGCCCGTGCTGCGTGCGCACGGCGTCGAGGGGGTCGAGCTGGTGTGGCGCACGGATCGGAGCGGCTGGCTGCTGCAGCTGACCATCGAGCGACCGGAAACGCGCATCCCCGGCGAGGGGGTCACCATCGACCTGTGCACCGACGTGTCGCGGGACCTCTCGGCGGCCCTCGACGTGGCTGGGGTGATGACCCACGCCTATCGGCTCGAGGTGGGCTCGCCCGGTCTGGACCGCGCGCTCTACTCGACCAAAGACTACGCCCGCTTTGCCGGGCAATCCGCCAAGTTGAAGCTGCGCGACGCACTGGAGGGCCAGCGTGTGGTCCACGGAACGCTGCACGGCCTGACCGAAGCGGGGCAGGTGCAGCTCGAGACCGACAAGGGGCTCTTGCTGCTCGACTTCGAACAGATTGAAAGCGGGTGCCTCACCTTTTCTTGGGGGGGCGCGCCGCGCAAGGGAAAGCCGAAAGGGAAGGGGCCCGCACGGCGGGCATCCGGCCACGGGCGCTGACCCGGGGCTCAGCTCACGGAGACAACGACAATGGCAGCGCACTCAGCGGGACTCGACGTCGACCTCGGAGGCATCGTCGAACAGGTGGCCCAGGAAAAGGGGATCGACAAGCAGATCCTCATCGAGACCATGGAAGCCGCCATCCTCAAAGCCGCACAGGCCGCCTTCGGTCCCACGCGCGAGCTGGAAGCTCGCTTCAACGAGGACAGCGGGCACATCGACCTGTTCCAGTACATGACGGTGGTCGAGAGCGTGGCCGACCCCGAGCGCGAGATCGCCCTCGACGTGGCCCGCAAGCACGGGCTCGAGGCCGAGATCGGCGAAGAGCTGGGCTTCCAGGTGTTCTGGCACCCGCGCGACGCCGAGAAGGCGCGCCAGCAAGACAAAGAGTTCGGCGCCGTGCTCGACATGAAGCAGGCGCGCAGCACCTTCGGCCGCATCGCCGCGCAGACCGCCAAGCAGGTGCTCTTGCAGCGCGTGCGCGATGCCGAGCGCGACATCATCTACAACGAGTACAAAGACCGCCAGGGCCAGCTGATCCGCGGCATCGTTCGGCGCTTCGAGAAGGGCCACAACATCGTGGTCGATCTCGGCCGCACCGAGGGCATCTTGCCTGCTCGCGAGCAGACCCCCCGCGAAACCTACCGCCCCGGCGACCGCATCGTGGCCTTCGTGAAGGACATCGATCGCGAGGCGCGCGGGCCGATGATCATCCTCAGCCGCTCGGCCCCGCCCCTGGTGGACAAGCTGTTCGAGGCCGAGGTGCCCGAGATCTACGAGGGCATCGTGAAGATCGTGGGGGTGGCCCGCGAGCCGGGCAGCCGCAGCAAGATCGCCGTCACCACCCGCGACTCGGACGTCGATCCGGTGGGCGCCTGCGTGGGCATCAAGGGCTCGCGCGTGCAGGCCGTGGTGCAAGAGCTGCGCGGCGAGAAGATCGACATCGTGCCGTTCGACAAGGATCCGGCTCGGTACATCATCAACGCCATCCAGCCGGCCGAAGTGAACAAGGTGATCGTCGACGAGGCCGACCACCGGATGGAGCTGGTGGTACCCGACGAGAAGCTCAGCCTGGCCATCGGGCGCAAGGGGCAGAACGTGCGCCTGGCTTCCCAGCTCACGGGGTGGAAGCTGGACATCATCAGCGAGAGCAAGTTCAAGCAGATGGAGGAAGAGGCCCTGCAGGCTCTTCGCCAGATCGACGGCGTGGACGAGGACCTGGCTCGCGCCATGTATCGCCTGGGCTTCCGCGCGCTGGAAGAGATCGCCGAGGCGGACATCTCGGAGCTGGTGACCATTCAGGGTGTGGGCTCGCCCGAGGCGGCGCAGTCGCTGAAAGAGCGCGCCGAGTCGAGCATGGAGACGATGCGCCGCGATCGGATCGAGCAGACCGCCAGCCGCGCCGAGCCGCTGACCGAGAAAGAGAAGCTGCGCTTCGTTCGGGGCGTGGGCCTGCGCACCGCGCAGCTCTTGGAAGAGGCCGGCTACAAGACGGTGAGCGAGCTCGGTCGCGAGGACGCCGACCGCCTGGCGATCCGCACCGGCCTGGGCATCAAGAAGGCGCGGCTCATCCAGCAGGGCGCGCAGCACTTCCTCGAGCACGAGGCCATCGCGATCGAAGAGGCGCGGGCGAAGTACGCCGCCGAGGCGCGAGTCGCCGAGCCGGCTGCCCCCGCCGTGGCGGAGGATTGAGAAGAGTACGGCGCCGATGCTCGCGATGTCCGAATCAGCAGAAAACCGCGGGTCGATCCGCACCTGCGTGGGCTGCCAGAAAGAGGCCGCCCCGGGCGAGCTCGTGCGTTTCGTGCTGGGGCCCGACGGTGCGGTGCTGCCGGTGCTGACCGGCGCGGCCGTCGGTCGCGGGGCGTGGGTCCACCCCACGGCGGCCTGCCTGGCGCCGGCCGCCGAGCGGGGGTTCTCCAAGAGCTTCCGCACGGCCATCCGCACCAGCGGGGCCGAGCTGGCCGAGCTGATTCGCGCGGCCGCGTCGCGTCGCGTGGTGGGGCTCTTGGCGGCGGCCGCCGGCTCGAAGCGGCTGGTGATTGGCGGGGCCGAGGTCGACGAGGCACTGCGAACGGGCAAGGCGCGCTTGGTGGTGGTCGCCACCGACGCCCGGGCCGCGGCCGGCACCCGCGAGGTCGAGCAAGCGATCAGCAGCGGTCGCGCGCGCGCATGGGGGACGAAGACGGAGCTCGGGCGAGCGACGCACCGAACCGAGACGGCCATCGTGGCCGTGCTCGATTCCGGGCTCGGCCGGGCGCTATCCACGGCAATTGATTGGGCTCACACGCCGGAGCCAGGGCCACGACGACCGGTCGTGGAACACCTGCCCACGGAGGAATGACGAAGATGCGTGTCTACGAGATCGCCCGCGATCTGGGCATCGAGAACAAGGCCCTGGTGGCCTTGCTCCAGTCGATTGGGGTCGCCGACGTGCGCAACCACATGAGCGTCGTCGGGCCCGACGCCGTCGAGCGCGTGAAGCGCCATCTCGAGAAGCAGGCCGCACCCAAGGCCGCCGAGGAGCGCATTCGACCCACCGTGGTCAAGCGCCGTGCTCCGGCGCGCCCCGCCAGCTCGAGCGCCGACGTGAAGGTCAGCGAGGCCGCGACCGACGTGATGCGGTCGTCGCCGATGGCCGCCTCGTCGCCCCGGGCTTCCGAGGTCATGCTCAAGTCGGCGCCGGTCTCGGCGCCGGCCCCGCTGCCCAGCGCCCCCCGGCACGAGCCGCCGCCGCCGGCGATGGAGCCGCCGCCGGTGGTGGAAGAGGCGCCGCCCGTCATGACCGCGCCGCCGCCCTCGGCGCCGCGCGCTGCACCGGCGCCGATCGAGCCCACGCCGCCCCCTCCCGCACCGATCGAGGTCGTGGCGCCTCCGCCGTCCGTCGAGGCCCCGCCCCCGGTGGCCGAGGTGGCTCCGCCGCCCGCGCCCAGCCCGACGCCTCCGCCGGCGCCCCGTCCTTCGAGCCCGCCCAAGACCGGCATCGAGGTCTGGGAGGGTCGACCCGGCGTGACCATGCCGCCGCGCACCCAGCCCACGCCGCGCCGCGTGCAGTACGACGCCAAGGCCGGCGCCGGTCTTGGTGCCCGCGGTCAGCGGGGCGGCCCAGGGATGGCGGGCGGCATGGGCCGCGGCCCCATGGGCGGCCGGTCCGGCCCGGGCATGCGCGGCCGTGGCATCGGCCAGTTCTCCAAGCCCAAGGGCACCGGTCAGGTCGTCACCCAAGAGCGCTCGGCCCACAAGAAGGTGGTCAAGATCGAGGGCTCGGTGAACCTGCAGATCCTCGCGGGTCGCATGGGCATCAAGGCCACCGAGGTGCTGATGAAGCTGATGCGCCTGGGCATGACCGGCGTGAACATCAACAGCACGCTCGACGCGGACACCGCCAAGATCGTCGCCAGCGAGTTCGGCTGGGAAGTGTCGGACGTCGCCGTCAGTGAAGAGGACGCGCTGGTCGCGGCCCAGGGGCTGGACGTCGAAGAGGACCTGAACAGCGTGATCCGCCCCCCGGTGGTCACCGTGATGGGCCACGTCGACCACGGCAAGACCAGCCTGCTCGACAAGATCCGCAAGTCGAACGTGGTGGCCGGCGAGGCCGGCGGCATCACCCAGCACATCGGCGCCTATTCGGTCGACACCCCCCACGGCAAGCTGACCTTCCTCGACACGCCGGGCCACGAGGCGTTCACCGCCATGCGTGCCCGCGGCGCTCAGACCACCGACGTGGTGATCTTGGTGGTTGCGGCCGACGACGGCGTGATGCCGCAGACCATCGAGGCGCTGAATCACGCGAAGGCCGCCCAGGTTCCGATCATCGTCGCCGTCAACAAGTGCGACAAGCCCGACGCCCAGCCCGAGCGGGCGCGGCGCGAGCTCTCCGAGCAAGGCCTGGTCCCCGAAGAGTGGGGCGGCGACACCATGTTCGCCGAGGTCAGCGCGCACACCGGCCAGGGCATCGACGAGCTGCTCGAGAAGGTGGTGGTCCAGTCCGAGGTGCTCGAGCTGAAGGCCAACCCCGAGAAACCCGCCACCGGCGTGGTGGTCGAAGCCGAGCTCGACCGTGGTCGCGGCCCGGTGGCCACCATCTTGGTGCAAGACGGCACGTTGAACCGTGGCGACACCATCCTGGCGGGCGCCGCCTGGGGCAAGGTCCGCGCCATGCTCGACGATCGCGGCCGCAACGTCGCGTCGGCCGGGCCGGCCACCCCCGTGTCGATCATCGGGCTCGACGACGTTCCGTCGGCGGGCGACCCGGTTCACGTGATCAAGGACGTGAAGAAGGCGCAAGAGATCGCCGAGAGCCGCAAGACCAAAGAGCGGCGCAGCCTGATGCCCGGCACGGCTCGGATCTCGCTCGAGGACCTGGCCAAGGCCATGTCCGAGACCGATCAGCTCGAGCTCAAGCTGATCATCAAGGCCGACGTGCAAGGCTCGGTCGAGGCACTGCGCGACGCGCTGATGAAGCTCACCACGGCCAAGGTCAAGGTCAGCGTGGTGCACGCGGCCGTCGGCGCCATCACCGAAGGCGACGTGAACCTGGCGGTCGCCGCCAAGGGCATCATCATCGGCTTCAACGTGCGCCCTGCCGGCAAGGCCACTGGCCTGGCCCAGCAAGAGGGCGTGCAGATCCGCCAGTACAGCATCATCTACAACGTGGTCGACGACGTGAAGGCCGCGATGGAAGGCCTGCTGGCGCCGACCCTGGTGGAAAAAGAGCTGGGCAAGGCCGAGGTTCGTCAGGTCTTCAAGCTCAGCAAGGCCGGCGTGATTGCCGGCTGCATGGTGGTGCAGGGCCTGGTGCGGCGCAGCGCCACGGCGCGGCTGGTGCGCGACGCCACCGTCATCTGGAGCGGCAAGGTCTCGAGCCTCAAGCGCTTCAAGGACGACGCCCGCGAGGTCAAAGAGGGCTTCGACTGCGGCATTGGGCTCGAGGGCTTCAACGATCTCAAGGAAGGCGACTTCATCGAGTTCTTCGAGATGGAAGAGGTCAAGCAGACGCTTTGATTCTCACTTCCGTGTTGCCTTGCGGTGGCGCCTGGCGACCGTGATCCGATCTTGCCGAGCCCCAAGGAGTCGATTCCAGCCTCCGGCCGAGGGTGACCGATAACCTAGTTTTCTGTCCTATGTTCGTTGGTGTTGCGCGACTGGTTCTGCAGATCCCCGGGGCCCGGTCGCTGAAGGACCGCCGTCAGGTCGTGAAGAGCTTCAAAGAGCGGGCCCGCGCCCGGCTGCCGGTCAGCATCTCGGAGGTGGGCGACGTCGAGCGCCACCAGGTGGCGACCCTCGGGGCGGTCACCGTGGCGCGCGAGTCCGCCCACTGCACCAGCGTGATCGCGCAGCTCACCGAGATGGCAGGCTCGCTTCCCGACGGGGTGCTGGCCGACGTCCGCACCGAGGTCCTCTCGTTCGGCGAGGGGGGCGAGGGGCTGGGCGGTGGCATCGAGACACTCACCGAGGGCTCTCGCTCGAACCCGCCGGGCGACTTCACGGATCTGGCCGAGAAGTGGGGGCGCGGATGAGCCGCGCCGGGCGTCGTTCGGACCGCGTGTCGGGCCTCTTGCGCATGCACCTGACCGAGCTGCTCCGCGATCTGGGGGACGAGCGCCTGGCCACCCTGGTGGTCACCGACGTGAAGGTGAGCGACGATCTCTCGGTGGCGACCATCGCGGTGCGCTCGCTCTTGGACCAGCCCGACCCCAAGCAGCGCAAGGCGCTCTTGCGCTCGCTGTCGCAGGCGTCGAGCCGGCTGCGCCGCGGCCTGGGCCCGCGGCTGGATCTGCGTAAGCTGCCCGAGCTGCGCTTCGAATACGACCTGGGCCACGACGCCGTTCGGCGCGTGGACGAGCTGCTTCACGAGATCGCCGACGAGCAGCAGGGTCGCGAGCCGAAGTGACGGCGCGCCCTCGCCGGCCCTGCGCGTGCCGTGCTTGGGCGCCGGGGCGCCGGCGGACAAAGAAAACGCCCGCGTCGGGTGACGCGGGCGTCTTGGGCGCCGACGCGCGGCAGGCCGTCAGTTCTTCTGCGTGATCATCAGCTGCACGCGGCGGTTCCGCGCGCGGTTGGCGGGTGACACGTTGGGAACCAGGGGCTTGTCTTGCCCGTAGCCCTTCGCCTCCATCCGGC
Organism: Polyangiaceae bacterium; assembly: GCA_023150915.1. Taxonomy (GTDB): domain Bacteria; phylum Myxococcota_A; class Polyangia; order Polyangiales; family Polyangiaceae; genus JADJKB01. The sequence continues at coordinate 21,810 of JAKLKA010000068.1, read as the reverse complement.
TGCCGTCCACGCCCAGCTTGAGCAGCGCGTCGCGCACGGCGTCGGCGCGCTGCTGGCTGAGGCGCTGGTTGTACACTGGCGAACCGGTGTTGTCGGTGTGGCCCTGGATTTCCAGCTTGGCGATCTCGGTACGGGTCTTGAGCACGTCCGCGATCTCTTCCAGCAGCGACTGCGAGTCGGGCTCGATGGTCGCCGCGTCGTGGGCGAAGTGGACCTGCTTCTTCAGCTTCACCTCGTTGGCCGCCACGGTCACGTTCGGCGTCTTGGGGCGCTTGTTCAGCGAGATGGTGGCCTTGAGGTCCTCTTGGGGTTTGACCTCGAGCTCGGTCACGCTGGTGAAGTAGCCCTGGGCGGTCACCGTGATCTTGGCCGCACCCGGCGGCACGTTCTCGAAGCGGAAGGCCCCGGTGGCGTCGGCCGAGAGCTCGAGCTCGCGGTTCAGCTTGTCGGTGATCTTCACGCTGGCGGTGGACACCGGCTGGTTGCTCTCGCCGTCCACCAGGCCGCCCACGATGTTGCCGACCTTCGGCAGCGCCTCGAGCTCGCAGGTGATGTTCACGATCGTGGGCTGGTTGCCCGCGGGGGCGGGGGCCATGGTCGGCCCGGGACCCATCGGAGCCATGCCCGGCGCGGCGCCGGGAGCGGCGCCCGGTGCGCCCGCAGGGGCCCCGGGGTAGGCCGGCGCCGTGTAGCCCGGCGGCGTGGCGGCAGCGCCTGCGGTCGGGATGGTGGCCTGGCACTGACCGTCGCGGTACCCGGCGGCCTTGACCGTGAAGGTGTAGGTGCCCGGATCGAGGTCGATGGTGCGGAAGCTGCCGTCGTCGGCGGCCACCATGCCGGTCAGGTTGCGCCCGTCGAAGCGGATCACGGCGCCGCCGACCGGGGCGTTGCTGCCCTTCTCGACCACCTTGCCCGAGACGTAGCTGTCGGCAGAGACCGGTGCGGCCGCGGGCTTGTCGACCTGCACTTCCTTGATGATCGGCGGCTCTTTCTTGGTGTCCGCCGCCCAGCCCAGGCCCAGGTAGAGCGTCCACGGCGCCTGCGGGGCGACCTCTTGGATGAAGTTCGAGGTGGCGCCGGTGCCGATGTCGAAGCCCGCGAGCAGGCTGAGCCCGTCGATGCCCGGGTAGGCGCGCGCGCCCAGCGTCACGCGGGACGGCGAGCTCGAGAAGCCGGCGTCGGTGCCCAGGCAGCCGTCGCCCGACTCGAGGCGGCTCTCGTTGCACACGTAGTCTTGGCGGTTCATCGGCACGTCGATGGTCCACTCGGCGAACGGGTGGACGTAATCGAACACGCCCTCGAGCCCGAGCCCGATCTGGAAGCTGTCGACTCGGTTGATGTCCAGGCCGTAGCGCTCGATGCGCGTGATCTTCTGTCCCTTGCGGGCCGTCTCGGTGTCGGCCACCAGCTCACCCGAGTTGTCGAACAGGTAGCCCACGTTGGCGTTGAAGCGCAGCGGCACGCGGTCGTCGGGGTTGGTGCGATTCGAGAGATCGGCGGTCGCCAGACCGCGGATTGCGTAGCTGGTGCCCGAGCCGTCGAGCCCGACACCGCCGGTGCCGTTGAGCAGCCAGAGCTGCAGCTCACCGCCCACCGAGAAGATCGAATCGGGCTGGTAAGGCATGAAGCCCTTGAGGCCGATGTTGGTGTCGCCGAGCACCTGCAGCAGCCGCGGGCGGCTCTGGTCGTTCTCGGTGGCCGAGGCGTGGAAGCCCAAATAAGCCTCGAGGAACGGCAAGAGCGTGGCGTTCATGCTGAGGTGAGCGCCGATCCGCGTGACCTCGTCGTCGTTCTTGCCTTCCGGATTGGTGGCGGTGTTGTAGTTGCACTTGCCGCCCGCGCAGAGGAAGCCCGAGCCCTTGAAGTAGCTGGTGACGAACCCGACCCGCAGCGAGCCCGGGGCGCCCGAGCCGGCGTACGAGGTGTGGAGCAGGCCGGTCGAAGCGTTGAGGTTGTTCTGGATCATCAGCGACGTGCGGCGCCACTGACGCTCGGTCTCGGGATCCATCTCTGCCGCGGCGGGTGCTTGCGCGTCGCCGCCGGCTTGCGCCCCACCACCCAGTGACCAGCTGGTTCGGATCGCCGGCGGGGGCCCCTGTCGGTGGCGCACCCCAACCGGGGCCGGCTGCCGGAGCTCCGGGCGCGGGTGCAGGCGCTCCGGGTGCGGGCGCGCCGGGGGCCGGCGCACCGGGCGCCGGTGCAGGCGCAACGCCGGGCTGCGCCGGCGGCGGCGGCAGCGGCTCTTGCGCGAAGACCGTGGAAGCCAAGGTGAGCGAGCCGAGTAGGGAGAGAGAGGCAAGACCGGAGCTTTTCATGTTCCCTCGTTCAGAAGCCGCGTGGCCGAGCGGGCCCGTTTGCTCGCGTCGTGCCACGGCCGGGCCGCGTTTTATCACCCTTTGGGACGCGGTCGAAATGCGCGATTTCACTCGGCTCGTCGCGGCGTTTCCGGCGTTTGTCCGGGCGCGTTCTTTCCCGGCCCCGCCGCCTCGACATTTCCTTTGGGAATCTAGCTAGTTGGATATGTGAGCCGGCGCGAGATAACCTCCCGCTGCGTGAGCGACGTGCTGATCGGTGTGCAGGGCCTCGAGAAGGTCTTCCGGCAAGGCTTCCTCCGCCGGCGCGTCCACGCCGTGAAGGGCGTGAGCTTCCAGGTTCAGCGCGGGGACATCTTCGGCTTCCTCGGGCCGAACGGCGCCGGCAAGACCACCACCATCAAAATGCTCACCGGGCTCATCGCGCCCTCCGGCGGCACGGCGACCCTCTTCGGTCATCCCATTCCCAGCGCCAAGGCCATGCAGCGCGTGGGGTTCATGCCCGAGAACCCGTACGTGTATCCCTATCTGACGCCGCTCGAGTTCGTCGAGATGTGCGCGCGCCTCTCGGGGCTCAGCGGCAAGAAGGTCCGCGATCGGTCCCGCGCGGTGCTCGAACAGGTTGGCATCTGGTACGCCGCCGATCGGCCGGTGCGCCGCCTGTCGAAGGGCATGCTGCAGCGCACCGGGCTCGCCGCGGCGCTGGTCGCCGACCCCGAGCTCCTGATCCTCGACGAGCCGATGAGCGGGCTCGACCCGGTGGGTCGGAAAGAGGTGCGCGATCTGATCTTCGAAGAGCGCAAGGCCGGCCGCACGATCTTCTTTTCGACCCACATCTTGAGCGACGTCGAGACGCTCTGCGATCACGTGACCATCTTGCGGCAGGGCCTGGTGGTCGTGAGCGGGCGTCTGGCCGAGCTCTTGAAGAGCGAAGTGAAGCGCACCGATCTGGTCCTCTTGGGCGCCGACGAGGCCTTCGAGGCCAAGGCCACCGAGCTCGGGCACCGAGCGCGCCGGGCCGCCGATCGCCTGATCGTCGAGATCGAAGGGCAGGCGCAGGTGGGGGACTTCTTGCGGGCGGCGCTCGACGCCGGCGTGACCGTGGTCGAAGTGGCGCCGCGCCACGAGACCCTCGAGGACCTGTTCGTGCGCGAGGCGATCGACGAAAAGAGCGGCGAACGCCGGGCCACGGGGTGAAATTGCCCCCGCCATGGCGTACGCTGGGGAGCATGCGCGCGGTCTTTCTCTCGGTCTCGGCGTTTGCGCTGGCGAGCGGGTGCCTGGTGCTGGGCGAAGAGAGCGACCCGGGCCCGTCCGGTAGCGGCGGCGGCGGTAGCGGCGGCGCGATCGGTGACGGCAGCTGGCCCGACGGACCGGGCGGCGGCGGTGCGCCGGGCGGCGGCGGTGCGCCCAGTGGCGGCGGCGGTGCGCCGGGCGGCGGTGGTGCGCCCAGCGGCGGCGGCGGCACGCCCAGTGGCGGCGGCACCGGCGGCGCGCCCAGCGGCGGCGGCGGTGCGCCGAGCGGTGGTGGTGCGCCAAGCGGTGGCGGTGGCACGCCGGGTTGGACGCTGTACGCCTACAACTGGGCCAGCGGCGCCTGGTCGGCACCGACGGCGCTCGAGCTCGCGTGGAGCGGCGCGAATGCGCCGCCCGCCACGGGCATCGCGTCGGTCGTGCAGCTCGAGCACTTCGACAAGTTGCTGGTGTTCACCGACGCCGGACAGTTCCATGTGCGCAGCGGCACGACCTGGAAGCCGCCGGTGGCGACCAGCAACAAGTTCCCCGAGCTCGGCGGACTCACACCGCAGGCGACGTATCACGTGGCCTCTCCGACGAAGGTTGCCGAGTCGATCACCATCGTCTCGAACCCGACCGCCGTGCTTTACGACTATGGCGCAGACGACAGCGTCGCGTTCAACGTGAAGGTGCCGTTGAAAGACGAGCCGGCGCCGGGCGCCCCCCAGGGCACGGGTTCGTCGCTCTGGGACTTCGAAGTCCGCGACCCCTCGCTCTACCTGAAGTCCGGCGATTGGTTCCGTGTGTGGATCGCCTATTCGAACGGCACCGTCTACCAGCTCGACGGCGCCGCTGTCTGGAAGCAGTGGCCCGCTGCATCGATGCCGTTCTTCGCCGCCAAGCCCAATGCGCCCGACCCGATGAAGATGCGCGCCGCCTGGTTCGACGCCAAGCTGAACCGCGCCTACTTCGCCGGGCCGGGCTGAGCTCTCTTACCCAAGACGGCCCGCACCGTGGCCAGGTCGGCCCGGCCAAGCTCGCGGCTGACCAGCAAGAGCGTCACGTAGAGCGCTCCGAGCCCAGCGGAGTACGCCAGCGTCATCACCTTGCCGGGGTGGGGCAGGAAGCGACCAATGGCAATGGTGATTGCCATGGCGGCCACCACCCGCAGCAGGCTGAAGAGCGGGGCGACGGCGCCCGCCGTGCGGTGCAGCAAGATCGCTGCGGCCAGGGTGGCCAGCACCAGGCCGCTGGTGGTCGCGGTGGCCGTGCGCCAGAGCAGCTCGGCCCCGAAGGGTGTGCCGCGCACCCGCAAGAACGACAGCGCCACGACCAGCGCGAATGCCACGGCAGTGATGGCCATGCTGGCGACCTCGCGCTTCAGGCTGGTGAGCGCGGTGGTCAAGATGCCGAAGACCGCGAAGGCCCCGAATCCCAGGGTGAGAAGCTGCATCGAGCGCGCGCCGAGCTCGGCCGCCTCGGGCGGAAACACGAGCCGCATCAGCGGGCCAGAGAGCCCCGAGGTCACGCTCACCATCAGCCCCGCGAGCACCAGGGCCAGCCGCACGCCGGCGCTCACGTAGCGCTTCACCGCGTCGCGATCGCCGTCGCGGTACGCGGTGGCCAGCATCGGGAACAGGATGAAAGTCACCGCCAAGAGCAGCTGATACGGCAAGAAGCTGAACAGCTGCGTCGCGCGGTAGGCGCCCACCAGCGGGTCGGCTGCCTCGGGGCCGAGCCCCGCCACCTTGGCCGAGTCGGAAGCGAAAGCTCGTAGCAGCGTGAGGTCGGCCTGCAAGAGCAGGTTGAGCAACGTCTGCCCGAGCAAGAGCGGCGCGATGAACTTCAGGTGCTGTGCAACGCCGGGCCCGCCCCGGCCGCGCTTGCCGATGCCGACCAGCCCGAGCGCGATCGCGCAGATCAGGCCCGAGGCCGCCACGAACCCCGCGGCAGCGCCGGACACCTTGCCGCCGAGCGGGCCCGCGAGCGCGAGGGCGCCGCCGACGAGCGCCGCGGTGCGTAGGGTGGCGTAGAGCATGTCGAGCCCCGCCTGCCACACGAAGCGTTTCTGACCGTTCAGCACCCCCACGAACGGGGTGTACAGGCTGTAGAAGAGCACCACCCCGCTGACGATGCGCAGCGCGCCGACCAGGTGCGGCGCCCCAGCGGCTCGTCCGATGGGGCCGGCCAGCAAGAAGAACCCGAGCCCCAGCGGGAACGCGAAGGTCGCGTGGATCCCGAGCGTGCGCCGGATGGCCTGGCCTTGTTCGGCATCGGGCGACTGGGCCACGGCGCGACTCACGCCCTGGATGCTGGTCGAGACGATGGGGTTATAGGCGATGCTCGAGATGCTCATCACGCTCGAGAGCGCGCCGTAACCGTCGAGCCCGAGCACCAGTGGCAGAATGATCTGCTGCACCAGCCCGACCAGGATGAAGTAGATCTTGGCGAACGCCACCGCCAGGCCGCCCCGTCCGGCGCTGCGCGTCACGTCGGCCGACGCCTTTGCTGCCGGCGGATCGGGGCTTTCGCGGAGGGTCACCGGGGCCTTGTCTCCCAGCGTGCGGGCCTGCGTCAAATCTCGTGACAGAGCGGGTGTTCGGAGCGACCCTCGTCGGATGCTGGGAAGACCGCGCTTTTGGGGTTTCGCGGCGGTGGTGGCCGCGGCCGCGTGCAGTGACGTGCTCGGCTATGACGACGTCTCTTTCGATGCGACCGGCGGAGCGGCGCAGACCGGCGGCGTTGGCGGCGCCGCGAGCGGTGGGGCCGACGGTGGCGGCGCCGGTGGCTCGCTGGGGGGTGCGCCGAGCGGCGGAACGGCCGGCGCGGGCGGATCGCCGTCCGGCGGCGGTGGCAGCGGCGGCAGCGTGACCGGCGGCGGTGGCAGCGGCGGCAGCGTGACCGGCGGCGGTGGCAGCGGTGGATCGCCGTCCGGCGGCGGTGGCAGCGGCGGCAGCGTGACCGGCGGCGGTGGCAGCGGCGGCAGCGTGACCGGTGGCGGTGGCACCGGCGGCAGCGTGACCGGTGGCGGTGGCAGCGGCGGCAGCGTCGGCGGCGGAGGTGGCGGCACCGGCGGGAGCACCGGCGGATCGGGCGGCAGCGGCGGAACTTGCACCGGCGGCGTCACCGAGAAGACCATCGCTGCGGCGGGCTCACTGGGCGGCACGCCGATGTACGGCGCCGTGATGCCGAGCGGCGACACCGCCATCGCGTGGGCCAACGGCGGCAACGTGTACGTCACGCGGGTCAACGCCGCGGGCACGAAGCTCGGCGCCGACTACAGCGTGCCAGGCCTCCACGTGCACGGGCTCACCGCGTCGAGCGACGGCTACGGTCTGCTCGTGGCGCGAAGCCCCGACCACCTCTACTTCGTCAAGCTGAGCACCACTGGGGCGGTGGTGGTGGACAAGGACCTCATCGGTGGCTGCAATCAGGCGACCATCGGCTGCGAGTGGTACAGCTATTCGAGCACGTTCGCGGCCGAGGGCGGGCGCTTGCACTTCAAGGGCACCGGTTACGTCGCGTATTTCCCCATCTACCGCCGCTGGCCCGACAACATTGCGCACACCGGCGACACGCTGCGCCACCTCGATCTGTCCGGCAACGCCGGATCGGGCAGCGTTGCGGGGTGGGGGTGGGGCTGCAGTCACTCGCTGGATGTGCGCCTGGCCCAGAACGGGACCACCGTCGGCCCGGTGTGCCTCTCGGACTGTTACGCTTCGAAGTCGATCTTGTGGGCCGACAGCAAGGTCATCTCGAGCGAGCCCAGCGGCAACTGCGCCGGCACCAGCGGCGCGGCGCTGGGCGGCTTCGTGTCGGTGGCCTCGGGGTACTGGCTCACCTACGTTTCGCCCGAGGGCCGCCCCAACAAGGACGTGGCCATCGCCAAGCTCGACACCGCGGGCAACGTTTCGACCAAGGTCTGGCTCACCAGCAACGGCGTCGACGACGACTCGGCCCACCTGGTCGCGTTCAAGGGGGGCCTGCTCGCGGCGTGGCGCAGCGGTGGCACGCGGACGCTGCAAGAGGTGGACGTGAACACCGGCAACCCCGTGGGCGCGCCGGTCACCACCACCAGCGCCTTCCGCGCCAAGGACGACTTCTTCAGCTACCCGAACGGCGACGCCGGCTGGGTCTACGGCAGCGGAGCGAACCTGCTTCTGGCCCGTTATTCCAAGTGCCCCTAGTTACAGCTTGACGGTGAAGTCGTCCTGAATACTCTTGCGGCCCCATTCCAGCTTAGCTCAGTCGGTAGAGCAGGCGGCTGTTAACCGCCGGGTCCCTGGTTCGAGTCCAGGAGCTGGAGCCATTTCATCGGTCGTGCGAACTTCGACGACCGCACAGTGAACAGCGGCCCCCAGGAGCGATCCTCGGGGCCGTTGCCTTTTTCCAACGCGCCCGCGCGTTCTTCGCGCTTCGTGCGCGCCAGGACGGCGTTCGCGCGGAGAGCGCCGAGAGAGCGCCCGACGCCAACTTTCCCTCGCGCGGGACAGCATTTGCGCTCTCTCCTCGGTCCCGCGGGGAGAGAGAAGCCGAGACGCAGTTAACAGCCGACCCTCCGTTTCCGGGACAGTGACCCGGTGGTCAACTGTCCCGCGTGGGGGTGGACTGTTGATCATCGGGGCGGCGTCCCGACCGGGCGCCTGGTGTTCTTTCCGCCTGGTGTCCGCCACTCAGTTGGCGTATAAAGCGAGCCAATCAGAGAGAGACGGAGAGCGCCGCGACGCCAAGTCCCTGATTTCGTGGGATCTGCGCGAGGTGAGCTCCCTCGGGTCACCAAGCGCATGAGCGAGCTCCAGCCGGAACCCGAAGAACACCTCTACGAGCGCATTGCCGCGATCCTCGACGAGTCGCGCTCGCGCGTCGCGCGTTCGATCAACACGGCGATGGTCCACGCCTACTGGCACATCGGGCGCGAGATCGTCGAGGTCGAGCAGCACGGCGCCGAGCGTGCGGGCTACGGCGAGGGGCTGATGAAGCGCGTGGCCAAGCGCCTCTCCGCTCGGTTCGGCAAGGGCTTCAGCCTCGCCAGCCTCAAGCGCATGAAGCAGTTCTACCTCGCCTTCCCCGGTGGCTCCTCGCTGGTTGGGGCTGGCGACCGAAAAGGCTCAACGCTGTTGAGCCTTTCTGCGGACGCGGACGGCCTCGAGAAAGGCTCGGCGGTGTTGAGCCTTTCGCCGGCGTCGTCGCTCCTCTTCCCGCCCTCTCTGGCCTGGTCGCACTACCTCGTGCTCCTGCGCGTCACGCGCCCCGAGGCGCGCGCGTTCTACGAGATCGAGGCGGCGCGTGAGAGCTGGTCGGTGCGCGAGCTCGAGCGCCAGGTGGGCGCGCTGCTCTTCGATCGGCTCACGAAGAACAAGAGCCCCGAGGAGGTGCTCGCCCTCGCGCGGAGGGGCCACCAGGTCTCGGTGCCGAGCGACGTCCTCAAGGACCCATTCGTCCTCGAGTTCGCGGACCTCCGCGAGAATCCGGCCGCGCAGGAGCGCGATCTCGAGCAGGCGATCATCGACCGACTCGAGGACTTCCTCCTCGAGATGGGCAAGGGCTTCTGCTTCGTAGCCCGGCAGAAGAGGATGACGCTCGAGGGCGACCACTTCTACGTGGACCTCGTCTTCTACAACCGCTTGCTCCGGTGCTTCGTGCTCGTCGATCTCAAGATGGGCAAGCTCACGCACCAGGACCTCGGGCAGATGCAGATGTACGTGAACTACTTCGACCGCTTCCAACGGGAAGAACACGAGGCGAAGACGATCGGCATCGTGCTCTGCTCCGACAAGAACGACGCGATGGTGCGCATCACGCTGCCCGACGAGAACGAACAAGTCCTCGCGGCGCGCTACCAGATGTACCTGCCGACCGAGGAGGAGCTGCGCGCCGAGCTGGAGCGCGAGCGTCAGGAGGCCGAGCGCGTGCTGCGGCTCACGGCGCCCGATGAGGGCTCCGCGAACAGCGAAGGCTGAGGGTCGCGATGAGACGCTCGCCGAAGGTCGTGGAGAAGGTGTCCTCTGATCTCGACACTGCGCTCGGCACGATGTCCGCCGAGGCGCTACGGGAGGTCGTGCACGAGGTATTGCTCGAGCTGGACGACCGCGCGCACGCCCGGGTCGTCGCATCGCTCATCGCTCGGGCGGCGCGCACTGGCGTGGGCTGGGCGCCAGCGCCAGTGACCGACGAGCAGGTGGCCGAGGTGCTCGCGTTCGTGAAAGCCGCCGAACAGGTCGGCCAGGCCGATCCATCGGAGGTCGATGAGTACCTTCGGCGCGGGTCGGCGGCGTTTCTCCGCAACGACTACGCGTCCGCGCACAACATCTTCGGCGCGCTGCTTCCGCCCATCGGCGAGGGCAACATCGACCTGGGACAGCACGAGCTGGTCGACGAGGTGCTCGGCACCGACGTCGCGGAGTGCGCCACGCAGTACGTCGTGTCCGCGTACATGCTCGCTCCGGTCGCTGAGCGTGCAGAAGCAGTCCGAGCGGCGATCGACGAGGTGGACAGCGTCGGGCACTTCTGGGAGCCGCTGCGCGAGATGGAGCGCGTCGCCGTGGAGCCGCTCCCCGACCTTGCTGCGTTCCTTCCGCGGTGGCGAACGCTGATCGCGAGCAAGCCCGCCACCCAGCGCACCAGCGATTGGGACACGGAGGAGGACCGCTGGCTTCGCGAAGTCGTGCAGCGGCTCGAGGGAGCCGAGGGGCTGGCGAAGGTAGCGCGCACGACGAAGCGAGCCGACGACCTTCGCGCGTGGTGCAACAGCCTCGTCGAGGCGAAGGATTGGCAGGCCGCGCTGAAGGCGTTCGGCGAGGCGGCCGAGCTCGTCACCGACAAGGACTACGCGCGCGGCGAGTTCCTCGATGGTGCAGCGCTCGCAGCACACAGACTCGAGCGGAGGGACCTGGCTTCGTATTTCGAGCGAGCGTGGCGCGCGAGCCCGAGCATGTCGCGCCTTCGCCGCTGGCTCGGCTCCGCGAGTACCAAGCCAGCGCTCGGCAAGCGGGTCGGTGAAGCGCTCGAAGCGTGCCCCAAGCAGGCTACGCGACAACGGGCGCTGCTCCACGTGCTCTCGCACGACTTCGCAGCCGCGGCGAAGCTGCTGGCGAGCGCGCCAGGCCTTGGCTGGTCGAACGGTGAGCACCCTGGACACCTGCTCTTTCCGCTGCTCGCGCAGCTTCTCGGAGCATCGCGCACGCCCGCGCGGCGCGACCTCGATCCGATGTTCCACCGCGGGGCGGACCTCGACGAGCTCGAGGCGATGACGACCGATCCCGAGGAACCGCGCCTCACGACGCCGGAGGTCGATGCGCTCCTCGGGCTGGCTGGTGTTGCGGGCATCTCCGATGCGACCTCGCGAAGGGCCGTGCTCGCTGCGATGAAGAAGGCCGCAGAGAGTCGAGTCGCCGGCGTGACCGAGCAGAAGCGGCGCAGGCACTACGGCCACGCCGCCGAGCTCGTCGCTACCTGCGCCGCGTGCGACAAGACGGACGAGACCAAGCGTTGGGCGGCGGCGCTCCAGGCCGAGTACAAGCGCTTCCCTGCACTTCGCGACGATCTCGAGCGAGCCTTGGGGGCGCGATGACGGCGAAGCGCAAACCGCCTTCGGGCGAGACGCACAAGTGGGAGTTCAAGGCGCGCTTTCGTCGTCACGCCTTCGGCTGGAAGTCGCAGCCGGCGATCACGCGCATCAAGCAGGCGGTCGCCGAGATCAAGAAGGTCGCGAAGAAGGATCCGGTGCTCGCCGCCGAGGGAGCCATCGCGTTCCTCGAGCGTGTGTCGCCCGCCATCGAGCAGGTGGACGGATCGTCTGGCTCCATCGGCACTGCAGTGAACAACGCCATCGCGGAGCTGGTGCCGATCATCGCGGACGCCCCTGTCGACACCAAGACGCGCGAGGCGTGGCTCGAGCGGCTATTCGACGCGTATCAGGACGACGGCATCCCCTACATCGAGTGGCTGGGCGATCATTGGGGCACGCTCTGCGCGTCCAAGGAGGTCGCCTCGGCGTGGGCCGATCGGCTCATCGATACGGTGAAGGTTGCGTGGAGCCCGGATCCGAGCCTGCGCGGCTTCTTCAAGGGCACGACTAACTGCCTGAGCGCGCTGGTCGCCGCCGAGCGCTACGACGACGTGCTCGCGCTGCTCGAGCTCGCGCCCTACAAGATGTGGCACTACCGCCAGTACGGCGTGAAGGCGCTCGCCGCCAAGGGAGAGAAGGCCGAGGCTATCCGGTACGCCGAAGAAGGCCGCGGTCTGAATGACAGCTCTATCGCCATCGCGCGCGCTTGCGAGGAGGTGCTGCTCTCCTCGGGGCTCATCGACGAGGCGTACAAGCGCTACGGGCTCGAGGCGAACCAGGCCGGCACGTACCTCGCGACCTTCCGTGCGGTCGCGAAGAAGTACCCGCATAAGCCTGCGAGCGAGATCCTTGGGGACCTCGTGAAGACGACACCCGGCGACGAGGGCAAATGGTTCGCTGCGGCGAAGGACGCAGGGCTCTATGACGACGCACTCGCGCTCGCGAGCCGCACGCCGTGTGACCCGAAGACGCTCGCACGCGCAGCGCGCGACTTTGGCGAGAAGGAGCCTTCTTTCGCGATCGGCGCGGGCCTGCTCTCGCTCCACTGGCTCGTCCAGGGCTACGGCTACGAGATCACCGGCGCCGACGTGTGGGACGCCTACCGCGCGACGATTGCCGCGGCAGAACGTCGAGGCGCGGGCGCCGAGGTGAAAGAGCGGATTCGCAAGCTGATGGCCGGCGAGCACGCCGGTGGCTTCGTTGCGAAGGTGCTCGGCCGGGAGCTTGGGCTGTGACCCGCGCTCGCGACCGGCGTCGCTACCCCACGCTGACGGACGAGCAGTTCCGCGAGCTGTTCCGCCCGGAGAACCTTCCTCCGCAGCCCTGGCGGTACACCCTCACGCCGAGGCTCGTGCTCAACCTCACCCGCGTCGCGGATGCGGCCGGCCAGATGCGCGCCTCGCCGCTCTCGTACTACCGCCAGAAGGAGCTCGCCGCGCGCGCTAAGCGCATGCGCATCCTGTGGAACGTCAGTGAGCTCCACGGGAATGTCACGCACGAGGAGATCGAGGCCGTCTTGAAGGGGCTGCGCCTGGTCGACCGGCGAAGGTCCACGGGAGAAGCCATCGCGCGTGCAGCGCTCGTCGAGGATGCGCTCGCGCAGTTCACGGCGACGGGCCCAGCCGACCGACGGCTCACGCCCGAGGTCGCGATGGTCTACTGGTTCTGCAGCTCGGGCTTCTCGACACCCGGAGTGCCGCCGCCGAAGGGAACCTGGTGGGGCACCGCGCCCAACTGGAAGCTCTTCTCGGCTCGCGAGCGCACCAAGCTCCTCGAGCTCCAGAAGGAAGCCACGCGCGTGCCACCCGAGGTGAAGGCGCTCTTCGACTGGGCGGACCAGGATCCACTCGTTTCCCAGTCGGCGGTGCTGCGCGGGGCGACGCTCTTCTGGGGGCTGACGCTGCTCTATCCGGACTGGAGGTCGGTCAGCGTCGTCCTGCATCACGAGTTTCGGGTCGGCGACGTCGACGCGAACGGCTTCTTGATGTTGACGGAGGCGACCGTGGAGCAGCACGAGCTGCTCACGACGCCCTCGCACCGCATGGTGCGCGCCGACGATGGCGACCTCACGACCTACTTCGAGGAGTTCTCGTCAGCGCTGATGCGTGTGCTCTGGGAACGGCTCGAGCAGCTCGGGCGCGTGCAAGACAACGAGTCCCACCTGCCGTGGAAGATCGTGGCGCCGCCGGACGAGCTCGACGCGCGGCTCCACGAGGTGCTCGAGCGGCTCGGCCACGGCGGCAGCGCAGCGATCATCGAGGCGCTCGGGTCTGGTGCGCCCCCTCTGCGCACCGTGCAGCGGCGGCTGCAGAAGCTGGTGAGCGACGGCGTCCTGACCAAGCGCGGCGCCCGCAAGAACGCCGTGTATGCGTTGGCCGACCGCGAGACGCAGGAGTGAGGCCGGGACTGAGCGAGCAGAGAGAATGCGTCCCGAAGGGCCGAGCGGAGAGCGACGGAGAGCGCCACGCGTCGAGCGGCCGTGGGAGTCCATTCGCCGCTTACCGCCAACTATCCGCCACGCATGGCGGATAGATTTTGACGGCAGGCGCGTCACATGTGGATGTATTTGCTGCGGTTTTTGGTTCGGGTGGTTAACGGGACGGTACGAGGTTTGTTTAACTGTCCCGGAGCACAGTCGAAGCAAGCTTCTCCCCGGACCTGCTTCCTCGCACCTTCGGTGTCGAGTCCAGGAGCTGGAGCCATTTTACCCCACCGCGAGTCATCGACGGTGGGCGGTTTACAGAGAGCCTCGCCAGTCCTGCCGTCGGGGCTCTCGCCGTTTAGGCCCTGTTCTTCCCGGGCTTCCGCGCGACGCAGCATCGGCGACCAGGTGCCGCGGTGCTCTCGTCGAGAGCGCGCGCGTCTCGTCGGAGACCATCGACGAGGTGCTCTCGGGATCGTTCTGGGCTCTCGCGCGTCGAGAGACACCCAGAGACGCCTCCGCGGCGCTTAACACCAAAGAGCACCTGGTTGACTCTGGCGAGTGGGACACGCGGCGGGCGGAAATCTGGCGCCGCGCGCACGCTCTCGGCGCGCGTCAGTGGAGCGCCACCGGCAGCCTGGCGCGCTGCACCTCGTCCTCGTCGATCGGAAAGCCGTCCTCGTCGACCAGCCACGTGCGCCAGCCATTCGCGTCCTGCTCGACGTGCGCGAGGCGGACGCGCGACCACGGCTCGCCCCACCCCGGCGCGCTGCCGACCACGACCTCGAGCGGCACGTTCATCGCCAGCGCGGACCGCTTCAGGTCGTGGAGCATCGGCTCGTCGCGGTGGACCCACGGCGCGGGGATGCGCTCGTCGAGGAAGCCCCAGCGCAGCCGCACCGCGCCGTGGAGGCGGCCGTACTCGTAGAGCGCGTAGAGCGACTTCACGTCGGCTTCGAGCCGGCGACGCAGCTTGGTCTCGTCGCCCTTGGCCAGGTACTCGGCGAGCTTCTTCTCGTCGCCGAAGGGCTTGCCGATGCCGCACGAGCCCTGAACGAGAAGCGCGGTCGTGATCTTCAGCGTGCGCCCCCGCTGGTTGAGCTTCTTGGTCTTCTGCGGCGGCCCAAGCTCGGCGAGCCGGCGCTCGCCGGGATCGAAGCCGAGCGCGCGCAAGAGCCCGCGCACGTCCATGGCGCCGAGGATGTCGAACGCGGCGAGCCGCGACGGCAGCGACGAGAGCTCGTCGCCGACGAAGGTCGTGATCCCGTGCTCGCCGACATCGAGGAGCGCCACCGCCTCGGGCCGGGCCGGCGGGAACGCGACGAGCAGCGCCCGAGAGAGGCTCGCGAGCTCGGCCCCGTGTGCGGCGCGCTTCTTCTCCCACTCCGCGCGCCGCTGCTCGACGACGGCAGGGTCGGTGCGCACCGTCGCGTACCGGCGTGCGAGGGCGACGCGGTCGCGCACGGCTGACCGCGCCTGGTTCACGGTCGCGTCTGCGTCCGGGGCGATCGCCCACCGGCCGTCCGCGAGCACCTCGACGGCGCTGCCGCGACGCTTGAACTTCGCGGCGTCCTCCTTGAGGCCATGCCACTTCGTGCG
This sequence comes from Polyangiaceae bacterium, assembly GCA_023150915.1. Taxonomy (GTDB): domain Bacteria; phylum Myxococcota_A; class Polyangia; order Polyangiales; family Polyangiaceae; genus JADJKB01. The sequence continues at coordinate 6,674 of JAKLKA010000068.1, read as the reverse complement.
CGCCGCGACGGCCGCCACGACCTCGGCGGGCGTGAGCGGCCCGTCGTGGGCGTCGAGCACCGCGACCGCCAGGCGCTGGGCCGACCAGCTGGAGAGGCTCGCGTCCTTCCACGCCTCGTCCAGCTCGCCGACGGTGAGCGCGGTGTCGGGCCCGGGGAGCGGCGCGGCCTCGATTTCCTTCGGCGGAGTCCGAGCGACCCTCGGTGGGCGCAGCCCGAGCCGGAACACCCAGAGGTCGAGCTCGTCGTCGTGCGGGCCGAGGTGGTAGAGGTCGCCCTCGCGGTAGACCGGCGGCCGCCCTGGCTTGCAGCGCTGCAGCGAGAGCAGCGCCCGCGAGCGTTCCGCGATGTCGGCCTCCTCGAAGCGGGCCGCCACCTCGGCCAGCGTCATCGGCTCGCCGCGCTCGAGCAACGCCACGAGCAGGAGCGCGAACGTGTTCGCCTCGCGATGGCCCGCGACCGCCTCGAGCTTCGGCGGCGTGATGCCGAGGGTCTGGCACCAGTCGTTCGTGGTCGTCGGCTCAGCCATCACGCGTGCTGAGGTAGTCGAGGTCCAGCGGGTCGCTCTCGACGTACTCGCGGGCGGTCAGGTCGTCGAGCGTCTGCACCACCGCCTGGACGTCGACGAAGCGTCCGCCCTTCGGAATCCGCTTCTGCCACTCCTCGAGGAACTGATCCCAGCGCTTGCCCTCGAACGTCGCGTCGTCCGCGTCCCGGATGAACCAGAACGCGAGCTTCACCGCGTCGGCATCCCAAGACGGCTCCGCGCGAACACGAATCTCCCGCAGGGCTCGCAGCGCCCGGCCCTCGTCGCTCTGCTTGTCGTGCTTCGACGACATCCGGCTCATGAGGGGCGTGGCGAACGCAACGAAGTCGTCTGGAAACGCGACGCGCGCCCGCTTTCTCGCGAGGGCGAGCGCGAGCCGGCGGGCCTCGGCGTCGGTCTGCCAGCCGGCCACGCGATCCCAGCCGGCGACGACCGCCTTCTCGATGGTCATCACACGATCAAGGTCTCCGACGAGGCGCCGGTCCGCCAGCGCGGGGACGAACGCGTAGTTCGGTCGGCGGCCCCGCTCGATCTCCCGGTGCTGGGCCTCGTCGACCTCGACGAGCGGGCACACCTCGACGAAAGGCCGCTCGCTGCACTTCCTCACGAGGTCGCACGTCTGCGTGAGCACCATGAAGCCGAAGACCTCGGACTCAGCCGTGTCGACGCCCTCCGCGGACGCTGCCGCGCCGTCCAGCGTCAGCGGCCGTTCGAGGTCCGTGCGGAACACGAACCACTGCTCGCCCACGACGCAGTCGCCCTGCCGCCAAGTCAGGAGCGCAGCGTCGACTGAAGCGCAGCCATCGGCATCAAGTGGTTCCACGCCGCGAGTTCCTCACGGTGCGGGCGGCGCGTGCACGCCCGGGGTCCCGATGCACGCGGTCGTGCTGCGCCTCGACCAGCTCCTCCGGGCGAAGCGGTGCACGTGCAGCCTTCGCCTCCGCGCTGAGTTCCCCGAGCACGGGGCGAGGACGCCCTGCGCCTACGCCGAGCCGCGCGCGCGCCTCGTCGAACCGCTCCTCCACGAGCAGGTCGAAGGCAGAAGATCCATCGTGGACGTCGAGGAGCGCCGAGCGTGTGGAGCGCGCGTCGCCCCGATCGGCGGTTCGGACGATGTCGAGCACCTGGAGGAGGCGCGTCTCGTTCTCCGCGTTGAGGGGTTTGCCGCTCGCCCAGAAGTGAATGCTCCGGCGGGAGACCGCGAAGAGCTGCCCAAGCTGCTCCCAGGTCAGGCCCGAGATGCGCCGTAGCTCCGAGACGGCCTCACGCGTGGCCTCGTGCGGCTGCTCGGCGCCTTCGCGTTCGGGCTCGACCCAGCCCTCGCCGCTCGCGGTCGCGTCGTACTCGTGGACGTAAGGCGCCTCCCAGACACGGTTGGGCTCCGCCGACGACGTGCCCGACACGGAGAGCGCACCGCTGACGACGATCACCGACAGGCGGGGGAGCCGCTCCCGCCCGAAGATCGATGCCGACGTGGTGACCTCGTACAGAGGCCCACTGCTGTCGATGGTCTGGAGGTTCATGGCTGTCCTCCGTAGCGCCGCAGGAACTCGTCGGTGACCGCCCACCGGAAGATGCTGTAGATCCGCTCGGCGAAGCTCCGCGCCTGCGCGACCGTGGCGTCGACGTCGAGCGCGCGTGTGTCTCCCTGGAAGGCGTCGACGTCGAGCAGCCAGCTCGGCTCCTCGATGGGCTCGACCGCCGCTGGGTCCACGGTGGATCGGCCGGGGACCAGACCCCACCGAGCCGTCACCAGCCCCGCCCCCTCTGGCAGGACGAACACGTGCTCCGAGAGCGCGTGCCGCACGAGATCCGCGAGCGGGGTCGAGAGGACTCCGCTCACCTCTGGACGCACCAGCGCAGGGAGGTCGGCGAGGTTCGCTCCGGTGACCCGATCGATGTAGCGGACGCCCAGCCGGTCGATCACCTTCGGGTCGACGTGCTCCTCGAGGGCGAGGAGGACGCTGCGGAAGCGCGCCAGGAAGTCGTCGCGGCTGGTGTAGCGGCCCGTCTCGAGCGCCAGGAAGTCGGGGGCGAGCGTCACCCTCCAGTCCGAGCCCACGTCGTGGAAGCGCCACGCCGTCGTGGCCCGCGCGTCGCGGACGCCGTCGGGACCAAGCACCACGCTCCGGCTCTGTTCGGGCCGGAGGACGGGGTAGTCTCTCCGGATGGCCTCCTGAAACGGGGCGATGAACTCTCGCTTCTCGACTGACGCGATGACCGGGAACCGCACCTGGGCGATCACGCGCACGAGCGGCGGCGTGGCCAGAGGCACCTCAGCTGGTGGAGGCCCCACAAGCGGGGTCTGCGGCGTGTTCACGGGTCGTGTCTCCTCCGTTGGACATGGGCGCGTCGGCACCCATGCGTAGAACATAGTGCACCGGGCGGGATTTGTGAAGAGGACTGTGAAGTGGCCGGCGCATCGCCCACGTTGGCGCCAAGGCTCCTCCCCCCCGTGAAGCGACACCTACCCCGCGAGAGGGCTTCGGCGGCCACTCACCGAGGACCCGTGCCCCGGAGCCCCGCGACGATTTCTTCAGCGACGGGGGACCTGTCCGCCACCGAGCTCGGTGCCGACCCGAAGTCGATCGAGATAGCTCCGGTACACGAAGGAGCGGTCGCGCTTCTTGCCGGTCGTCTCGACGAGAACGCCCGCGGCCACGAGCAGGTCGACCGCCCTTCCCGCGGTGGGCTTGGTCGTCTCCACGAGCTTCATCACCGATGCGACAGTCACGACGGGGTGGCGCGGCAGGAGCTCGAAGAGGCGCAGCGCAACCACCGACATCCCTTCGTGCGCGAGCACGCGCGTGCGGTCCACCGCCACGAGCGCGAACAGCTCCCGTGCGGAGGCGACCGCTTCGTCGGCGATCGTCGCGACGCCATCGAGGAAGAAATCGAGCCAGCCCTCCCAGTCGCCGTCGATGCGGACGTTGTTGAGCCGACGGTAGTAGTCCTCGCGATGCCGCTTGAAGAAGAGGCTCAGGTACAGGAGCGGCTTGGTGAGCAGCTTCCAGTGCTCGAGGAGCAGCGTCACGAGCAGGCGTCCGATGCGGCCGTTGCCGTCGAGGTACGGGTGGATGGACTCGAACTGCACGTGCAGGAGCCCGGCGCGCACGAGCGGCGGCAGCGCGTCGCTTGCGTGCAGGTACTTCTCGAACGCGCCCAGCACCTCGGCGAGCGCGTGCGGAGGCGGCGGCACGTACGCAGCGTTGCCGGGCCGGCTTCCACCGATCCAGTTCTGGCTGCGACGAACCTCGCCGGGCAGCTTCTCGGCGCCGCGGACGCCGCGCATGAGTCGCGAGTGCGTCTCGCTCAACAGGCGCATCGAAAGCGGCAGGCCCGTCGGTTCCGCGAGCTGCGTGCGCGCGTAGGCGATCGCGTCGAGGTAGTTGCACACCTCTTCGACGTCGGCGTTGGGTGCGGCGCTGTGTTCGCCGCCGTCCTGCGCCTCGAACGTGAGCAAGTCGACCAGGGTCGCCTGCGTTCCCTCGATCTGCGACGAGAGCACGGCCTCTTTACGGACGAACGCGTAGATGAACCAGTCGAGCGAGGGGACCATCTCCCCGGCCAGCTCGAGGCGCACGAGGGCTTGCTCGGCTGCACGGAGGCGCTCGGCCAGGACGGCGTCGACGACGATGGGCGGATCCACGGGCGGCAGCGCGTGCGGGACGAAGGCCGCGACCTCCTCCCCTCCCACGGCGGTCCGCTCGTATCGTCCGGTGGTTCGTTTGGGCATGTCGGCTCCGCTGGGAACGCCCGCTTGACCAGTTGCGCAGGCTGGGAAAGCCGGCGTGACTAGGCTCGCGCGCTAGGAATGAATCCTTTACCAGTGGAAGCTGTTAATCAAGACATCGTTACTAGCGATGCCGAGGCCCGCCCGCTGCGGAGGACACGCCGTGGGCAGGACGCCCCGCTGGTTCGCGCGTCGGCGAGCGCTGCGCGCGCCGGGATGGCGATCGCGCTGGGAGCACGACGCGCGTGAAGGCGAGCCTGCTTGAAAAGACGAGGATTCTACCGGAGCGCAGTTGCGGATGCGTCGGCCAGGGTTGCGTTTGCGGCGAATGGGCGCTACCTTCTTTCGTGGAGGTTCCGCCATGGAAGCCGCAGCGCACACGATGGAAGACCTGATCCGCCGGATGACCCCGGTCGCCGCCCCGCCCGAGCAGCAGGCTCAGGTGGCCGCGCTGTCCAGGGCGCTCGAGGGGATGGTCCACCAGCCGAAGCGACGAGCGCCCAAGTGCCAGCTCGTCGGTCCGAAGGGGGAGACGATCGCGCTTCCCGAGTCGGTCTTCTACGTGCTCGAGCGCGTGGCTGAGGTTCTCGCTCGCGGCGACTCGATCACCGTCGTGCCTGTTGGCCGCGAGGTGACCACGCAGCAGGCGGCGGATCTCCTCAACGTGTCGCGGCAGTACCTCGTGCGACTTCTCGACGAGGGGCGCATCGCCTTCCGCAAGACCGGCAAGCATCGGCGGCTGCGGATCGAAGACGTGCTCGAGTTCAAGGACAAGCGTGACAAGGATCGGCGCGCAGGTCTTCGCGAGCTTTCGCAGATGACGCAGGAGTTCGGCGGGTACGATTCCGAGCTGAAGTAGTAGGGTTCGGCTCGAGGTTTCATGGTCCCGGCGCCCTTCATCGTCGTCGTCGACGCCAACGTGCTGTTCCCGCTCACGCTCCGGGACACGGTCTTGCGCGCCGCTGCCGCGGGCTTCTACCAGCTCCGATGGAGCGCCGAGATTCTCGACGAGATGGAGCGCAACCTCGTCTCGACTGGCACGATGGCCGCCGACAAGGCCGCGAGGCTGCGGGCGACGATGGAGAAGTACTTCCCCGAAGCGGAGGTCACTGGCTACTCGTCGCTCGTCGCCGGACTTCAGAACGACGAGAAGGACCGCCACGTTGTCGCTGCCGCGGTCAAGGCCGGCGCGCAGGTGATCACGACGTCGAACCTCAAAGACTTCGCACCTCTCCCGGAGGGGCTCGAAGCTCAGTCGCCCGACGAGTTCCTCTGCAACCTCTTCGACCTCGATCCCGAAGGCTTCGTGGCGATGCTGCGCGAGCAGGCGGCCGATCTCGTGAAGCCCCCCGTGACCTTCGATGAGTTGCTCGAGCGGCTCGGACGCGTCGTGCCCGATCTCGTCGCCGCCGTGCGCCAACACGGCCAGGCAGCAGGCACACGGTGACGGGAAGGCGCGGGCCGTTCATCGAGCCGACCCGCTCGACGGCGACCGTGCCCTCGGCGCTGCAAGAGCTGCGAGTCGCAAAGCAGGGTGAGGGCGACTACGCCTGCGGGCTCTTCGCGCTGATCACCGCGGCACGGAAGCTGAGAGCGACCTCAGCCAGAGTCGGCGCAACCGTCCTGCTCGCGGGTCTTGATGCCGCCACCCGAGCTCGGGTCGAGGCGCGGCTTCCAAAGGTCGGGCTCTTCGAGAAGGACGTACGCGCCCTCGCGCACGCGGCTGGCCTGGCCGTCTACCGACCGAACACCCACGACGTGGCGCAGTTCCGCGAGCCCGGCGGGCTGTGGATGGCACTCGCGCTCGTCCGCTTCGTGCCACCCACCGGCGGGGAGAGCTACGTGGAGAAGCACTACGTGCTCGTCCTGGAGCACATCCCCGACGAGCGCGTGTTCGTGGTCGCTGACCCACATCCCTGGAACCCGGCGCTCTACTGCGTCGACGAGCACGAGTTCGAAGCTGCGTGGCGTGCCGCGAAGACCAAGGGGCCCCCCTGGGCGGCGGCCCTCTATGCAGCCTCGGGGCACGCGCGCACCTGACGGCGCACGTGTCCCCCTCGCGCCTCCCGTGCGGCTTTGCCCCCGAGGAGGCAGCGCATGGCAGACGTCATCACGTGCCCTTCGGGGCTCGGGCGTGGTCGATTCGCTCACCGGACTCTTCGGCGAGGGCACGCCCGGTGCGTGCCGAGAGCTTGTCCCGACCAGGACATCATGGAGGGGCACGCGCTCGGCGACTGAGAAAAGAAAAAGCGAGCCGACCGGAGGCCGACTCGCTCTTCTCGTGCGGGTGCGCTTCAGCTCACCAGCGGTCGCCGCGGTCGCCACGGCCGCCACGGCCGCCGCGATCGCCACCACCGCCGCCGCCGCCGCGGCCACCGCCGCCGCCGCCGCCGCC
>JAKLKA010000067.1 GCA_023150915.1 Polyangiaceae bacterium | reverse complement strand
GCGTTGCGAGAGGCAACGAGGCTCGGATTGGTGTCGAGCGTGGAATACGAGAGCTCCGGGTCCATCGGGAAGAACAGCAGCTCTGTGCGGTCACGCTGCGAGTCCACCCGCGCCGTTATCGCGTTCTTGTGCTTGCTGACACCGAGCTGAGCGTCGCGCTGAAGCAGGTCGGCACCGAGCGGGCCGGAGTAGACGACTGCGTTGCCCACGAGCAACTCGACTTCGCCCGGCGGGTCACTGCACCCGATTGCGATCAGAGCCAGAACCGTTACGCATGCTGCGCGCGTGCTGCGTGCTGCGTGCTGCGTGCTGCGTGCTGCGTGCTGCGTGCTGCGTGCATCGGCAACCTCCCCGCTGGTGACTCGTAGGTTACTGGTGCAAACCGCAATCCGTCAAGCGTTCGAACAGCCCGCGCTCGAAGCGCTGGGCTGATCAGCGAACCGACGCGATCCGGTCCCACGGCACGACGCGTGCGCCGGTGCGGTTCTGCGCCTCGTCTCCGCCGTAGACCACGAAGCATCGGGCCGCGAGCTTCCGCGCGGCCATGAGCTCGGAGAGGCGCCGCAGGCGATCGAAGAAGTCGGATGCCACGGTGGCACCCGACTTGGCTTCCACCAGCAAGGCGCCTTCGGCGGTCTCCAGCAATAGATCGACCTCCAGCCGCTTGGCGTCGCGATAGTGAAAGAGGCGCGGCTCGAGCCCCTGGTGCACGCGCGCCTTGAAAAGCTCGGCGGCGACCCAGCTCTCGAACAACGGCCCACGCAGCGGATGGTGGCGAAGCTGCTGTGCGCTCTCGATACCCAAGAGGTGGCAGGCGAGCCCCGAATCGAAGAAGTGCAGCTTGGGGGCCCTCACCGCTTGCTTGGTCAAGCTGACGTGCCAGGCCGGTGCGCGAAAGCAGATGAAGGTCGCTTCCAGCACGGACAGCCAGGCCCGCGCGGTGTTGTGGGTGATCCCCGCATCGGCTCCGAGGCCTGCCAGGTTCACCTCTTGACCGGTGCGCGCGGCGCACAGCCTGAGGAACGTCACGAACGTCGAGAGCTCGGTGACGCGTAGCACGTCGCGCACGTCACGCTGTACGTAGGTCGCGACGTAGTCGGAGAGCCAGCGTGCCGGCGGGATCCCGCGATCATGGATGCGCGGGTAGGCGCCCCGGGTCAGGGTGGTCCACAGGTCGGACGGCGGCTTCGGAAAACGCCTGAGCTCGTCCAGACCGGGTGGCAAGAGGTGCAGCACCGCCGTGCGCCCCGCCAGCGACTGGCTGACGGCCGAGGTGAGCCCCAGGTGCTGCGATCCAGTCAGCACGAAGCGTCCCGCCTTGGGTCGTTCGTCGACCTCGACCTGCAAGTAGCTGAGCAAGTCGGGGACGTACTGCACCTCGTCGAAGATCGCGCCCCGCGGATAGCCGGCGAGGAAACCGCGCGGATCGCGGGTGGCGAACTCGCGCACGTCCAAGGCTTCGAACGATGCGTAGGGCTTCTTCGGGAACACCGCGCGGCACAGCGTGGTCTTCCCCGACTGTCGCGGGCCGGTCAGGGTCACGATGGGGTATTGCCGGGCGGCCGAGCGCAGCACCTGGGCCAGATTGCGGCGAATCACCCGATCAGCGGACCGGACCTGGCATGGATTGTCAATCCAATTTACAATCCATGCCGACGCCGGCGGCGGTCCGAGGTTCGCCCCCGATGCCCCTCACCACGGTTTCGAATATGGGCTCGAGCCCAGCTGAAGGCGCAGGCGGTACTTCGGCCCGTTGTCCGAGTCGAACAAGAGGAAGCTGAATCCCTTGGGCGCCGTGGCCGGGAGAGCGAGATCGACGAACGTACCGGGCGCGATGTTCCCGGTGTCGAGGGGCGCGATGCCGCCAATGGAGAGATCGACGCTGGGGATCTCGCTGTAGTCGGGGCTGAACAGGCTGCGGAGGCGGCGCGCCTTGGGCGAGTCGTTGTAGATTCGCACCTTCGTCGAGGAGTTGAAGTACGTGGGGCGGAAGGGAGTGCCGAGGTAGCTCCCGATGACGACGTCGGCTCCGGGGGCGCCCAGGGAAACCGGCGCGTCGCCGAGATCGACGGCCCGTGCGAAGCACTTGCCGGCGCCAGGCGAGCCCCACGTGTAGCTCGAGGCCGAGCCGTCGGCGCTCAGCGTCGCGCACGCGATGCCGGAGCTCAGCCCTTGGCGGTCCACCGCGGTGGCCTGTAGCTCGAGCTGGTTCGGGCCTGCCGCGAACCACGACGGGTCGACGCGCACGCGCGTTCGGGTCGCGATCTTCTGGTCGGCGGCGCGTCGGTAGATCTTGTGAAACACGCGCTTCTTGGTGGTGACGTTCTCGATGCGCACTTCGAAGTGATCGAAGGCAGCACTGGACTCGGAGCCGTACCACGCCAACGTGAGGTCTCCCGTCTCGTCTTTGACGTAGAGCTTGGCCGGCTCGCTGATCCCCGCGCCGGCCCGCGCAGGGAGGTCGAGCTCGACCCCGGCGGGCAGCAAGATGGGCGCGCGGCGCTCCGCAATCGCCGGGCGCGCGTAGCCAGCGAACCGAATGTTCACCGACGGCCCAATCCACAGCAGGCTGGCCCAGCTCTCACGCTGCATCGCGCTGGTCGCGAGCTTTTCGTACACGTTGGGATCGGTCTCGAGCCCGCCCGGTTCTTCCGCGGCCGGCGTGCTGGCGAGACTGGTGAGCACCGTCGCGGCGAGAGCGCCAGCGGAGGCGTCGAGGCTTCCGGCAAACTCGTCGGCGGTCGCGGCGTACTTGGCCCAGTCCTGGGCCGTGGCAGAGCTCGATGCGACCTTGGTCAAGACGTCGTCGATGGCGCCGAGATAGCCGTCGATCTTGGCTGGCTCGGGGGCTTTGCCCACCTTCACGAGATAGCTCAGCGACTCGGTGACCTGGGCCGCTTCGCTCCCCTGCACGATGATCCCCTGCACGATGATCCCCTGCACGATGATCCCCTGCACGATGATGGAGAGCAGTTGCTCCACCGCCGTCTTCGCATCGGTCGCACTCGGGGCGAGCCGCGCCAAGAACGCGTCGATGAACGTGTTGGCGGCCGCGAGATGGGCCGGGGTCGGACTCGGCGCGGGTGGGATCTGCTCGAACACGAAGCGGTAGAGCGGCGCGTTCGCGCCGAGCTCGGGGTAGACACCGACCGGAGTGGTCGTGGGGGTCATTGCCGCCGCGAGCGTGCTCGCTGCCGGCAGAAGCACGCTCAGGTCATCGGCGCTGAGCGCCTTGGCGTCTTCCAGCAGGTTCCCGAACCAGAGCAGCTGCGCCGCCAGCGCGATCCGCCCCCAGGCGTGACTCGCCGCCTGCGCCTTCTTCAGCCCCGCACCGAGAAACGCCTTGTTCGCCTGGTACTCGGTCAAGAGTTGCTTGGCCGAGGTGGCCGACGGACAGCCGTACTGGCTGGGAGCGCAGGTGTTCGACGACTGCTCTCGAAACACCTCGCTGACGGCGCTCGCGATCAAGAGCGGGTCGCGCAGGGGAAAGAAGCGATCGGGCGCGCCGACCTCGGCCTGGCGCGCGATGGCCAAGAGCGCGTCGACCTTGCTTCGGGCATCGCTGAAGCTGCCTTGAGTGGGATCGAGCTCGGGCAACGACCCGGCCCCATCTGGCGCGACGTCGGCGCCCGCGTCCGCGTCCTGTGCGAGCCCCCCGTCGCCGCCGCCACCGTCTGGCTTCGGGGTCTGGTCCGTCCGCTGCGGCGAATCCTCGCTGCAAGCGGCGGGGAGAAGCAGCGTGGCGGAGAGCACTGCGGCGAAAACGAAGCTTGGGCGGTGCATGGCTCGAAGTTCGCCGGACGGCGCGAGCGCTGTCGCTAGGCAATTGTGGCCCCGAACGACAAGCCCTAGGCTCCGAGCCGGATGCGCCGCTTCGACCCGGTGAGCTTGCTCGAGGCAACGTCGAGCTGGGAAGCGGACGAGGCAACCTGGCTGCAGCGCATCGTGGAGTCGACGCGCGCGCTGGACCTCGGCCTCGGGCGTGTGGCTTACACCCTTCGCTTCGAGGCCCGGGGCAAGCCACCCAAGATGCGCGTTGCGCAAGACGGCGCGCCCGAGTGGCCAGCGCAGCTCGAGCGGCTGAACCAGGTGTTCTCTCCCCAGGCCACCGCACTCGTGCACGTGCCCCTCGGACGCGTGCGAAGCCACGGCCCGTCGGTCGTGCGCGAGAACGCCAAGCGCACGGGGTTCACCGAGGCCGAGTACCTCGCCCTCGCCGGGCCGGGGGCTGCGGGGCCACCGCTGGCGGACTTCGTGTTTTCCGGGACGGGCCGGCACCGCGCGGCGTTCGTGGCGCTGGCGAGTAAAGAGCGCGCCATCCGCCCCGAGCGCCGGCGCGCGGTGGAGATGTTCATGGCGCACTTCGCGGCCATGGTTCGGTTGCGAAGTGTGCTTCGTGCACCCGACCCGAGCGAAGGGGCAGACGCCGTGGTGAGCCCCGCGGGGAGACTCCTCCATGCGACGCCGAGCGCCGCCGACCAGAAAGAGACGCTGGTCGATGCGGTGCTCCGCAGCGAGCGCGCACGCGGGCCGCTGCGACGTCGGTCCCCCGACGAGGCCATGGCGATCTGGCGCGCGCTGGTCGAGGGGAAGTACACCTTGGTGGAGTGCGTGGAGCGGGACGGCAAGCGACTTCTCTTCGTGCGCAGGAACCCCGCCAGGGTCCGCGGCCTCTCGGCGCTCACGGCCAGCGAGGCAGCGTGCGCCTACTTCACCGCGCTTGGGCATTCGCAGAAGTTCATCGCCTACGAGCTGGGACTGAGTCTCAGCGCTTCGGCAAAAACCACCCGCAGCGCCATCCGGAAGCTCCGGCTCCGGTCGCCGGAGGAGCTCGTGCGAGTCATCGCGCCTCTACTGCGAGAGCCGAGCCATGGCTAGGCGCAAGCGACACGCCGAACCCGAAGCGCTGCCGCTCGCGGCACTGCGCGACCATCCGCCGCCGGGTCTCGAGGCCGTGAGCGTGGGTCCGCCTGGGGACCACTGGGTGCTGCTCTCGTGGGACGAGGCGCGAGCGGAGGCGTCCGAGCTGCCCAGGGCGCTCGGCGACGTGCTCGAGGGGATCTTGCACGGCGAACCCAATCGCGTGATCGCCGCGCGCCGCAAGACGTCGGTGCGCACCGTGGACAATCAGGTCGCGACGCTCCTCGAGCGGTTCGGGGCCGGCTCACGCGTCGAGCTGGTGCGTAAAGTACTGGAGCGCCGCGCCCTGCGAGGGCTCGATGGGAACGCCACGCCAGAGCTCGCCGATCACCGGCTGGATGAGCCCTGTGCGAGCGCGACGACGACGACGGCGGCTGCCCACGGCCCGCGGCGCGAAGGCGTGCGCAGGCGCCGGCCTTGACGCGAGCCGGGCCAGCGCGGACTCTCCCCCGAAAGCCCAATTGCGCACCAACATCCTCGCTTTCGTCCTCGGCTCGCTCGTGACCCTCGTCGCGGCGACAATCGCCGGCACCGCGTACGGCATGATCATGTTCGCGCAGGGGTCGGACGCCACGTTCGGCTACCTGACGGAAGCGATCTGTGCGCGGACCTGCGCCGGCTGCCGCGGTCCGATGGTACGGCGCGGCGGCACCCGAGTGGTCCAGGGAGGCGGCCGTGGTTCACCGTCGAAGATGTACTGCCAGCCTCCGCACGGGTCACTGGACGGCGCAAGCGACATCGCACCTTACGAAGTGAAGACCGGCGCCGAGCTGCCGAGGCTCGCCGCCTACGGGCTGGTCGCGCCGCCGCTCTGGCTGCTTTCGTTCCTGCTGGTGCGGTGGCGCATCATCCGGAACCTCGAGCGCACTGGTCACCCGCGCGCTCAGCGCTGACGCCGGCGCCGGCCCACGGCTGCCAGCGCCGCCACGCCCAGCACCCACCACGCGCCGTGCTCGCGAGCCGGAGCGGTGCGACAGCCGCAGCCGCCTTCGTCTTCGGGCACCACCTTGGTGTTCTGACTGCTCTGGCCGCCACCGCCGGCCGCGCCGTCCACACCGGGAGCACCCGCCCAGCCCGGCTCGTCGATGCCCTCGTCGCCGGCGGCACCTGCAGCGCCGCTCGCACCCGCGGCGCCCGCGGTGCCTCCGGCCCCGGCAACGCCGGCGTCCACGGAGCCGTCGCCGCTGGCCGCGTCCTTGGCAGCGTCGGCGCCGGCGTCCTTGGCGCCGCCCGTGCCGCCCGTTCCCGCGTCGGGAACGGTGGGTGAGCCGTACAGCTCCCAGATGGACTTCACGTCACCCGAGTTGATCACCCACTCGTGATTGATCAGGCCACCCGACTTGGTGAGCAGCACCGCCTTGCCTCCGACGCGACAGCTGGTCAGGTCCCGCGTCGAGCGATAGTGCATCACCGAGGTGGTGTTGTACTTGTCGAGCAGCGCGCAGTCCTTGCACAACGCGAACTGGTACTGGCAGAGCGACGAATTCACGATGTTGCCGGAGATGACCTGGATGAAGCTGCCCCGGTCCTTGCGCCGGTGCTCGTGCTCCAGGCCCAGCACGTGACCAAGCTCGTGGCGCGTCACCGTCAGGTACTCCGAGTCCCGCAGGTAGAGCTTCGAGACGGTGCCCGACCGATAGCCCACGAACTCGACCCGCGGGCTGCCCTCGCCGACCAGCACGTAGGCCTTGTCGGTGCTGGTCGCGGCCACGAAGTTGATCACGCCCTTGGTCTTCGTCTCCCACTCGCCCATGGCGGTGAGCAGGCGGCTCTTGGTGGTGCTGTTGACGGTCGAGCCGATCTTGTAGGGCACACGGCCCTTGGGCCAGATCTGGTGCTTTCCCGTGCTGGTCAGCGGCCCGCCCAGCCCGGTGGGCGCCGAGCCCGGTCCCAGCTCGCCGCTTCCCTCTTCGGGCACGCAGGGCTCGTCGATGCGATCGCAGTCGGGGTCTTCGGGCGGGCAGACCGAGCCCGATTCGTCGGCCTCGACGGGGGCCTCGCCGCAGCCCCCGGCAGCGAGCGTTGCGAGCAGAGAAACCGCAATCACGCGATGAGGGCGCATCGTGAACAAAAGTACCACGACTTGCGATTGGGCTGAAATCGCGCTAGGCCTTGCCTCGCTCACGACTCGTGCGGCCCCTCTGGCCATCAGGTGCCTGGGCAGTCCAGGTTCCGAGATCGTGACGAATGCGGCCCATGCGCCGCCAGAAAGTGTGTGTTTTTCCGATGAACTCTCTCAGCCCTGCGCGGGCCCTCGAGGCGCCCGTTCGCCCGGCCCCCGCTCCCTCTCCGTTCGCCGACCTCGGCTTGATGGGCCAGCTGGTCCGCGCCGTCGCGAGCGAGGGGTACTCGACCCCGACCCCCATCCAGACCCAGTGCATTCCGCCGCTGCTCGACGGCCGCGACCTGCTTGGTTGCGCTCAGACCGGCACCGGCAAGACGGCGGCCTTCGTGCTGCCCATCTTGCAGCGCCTGGCGCAAGCCCCCGCGTCGAAGAAGATCCGCGCGTTGATCCTCACGCCCACCCGCGAGCTGGCGGCGCAGATCGGTGAACGCACCGAGGCCTATGGCAAGCACCTGGGTCTGGGTCACACGGTGATCTTCGGCGGCGTCGGTCAGCGCCCGCAAGAGCAAGCCCTGGCCCGCGGCCCCGCCATCGTGATCGCCACGCCGGGTCGCCTGCTCGATCTGATCTCGCAGCGCTTCGTCAAGCTCGATGCCCTCGAGGTGTTCGTGCTCGACGAGGCCGATCGCATGCTCGACATGGGCTTCATCCACGACGTGCGTCGCGTGATCCGCGAGCTGCCCAAGCAGCGGCAGACCCTGCTGTTCTCGGCGACCATGCCCCGCGACATCGACGAGCTCGCGCAGAGCATCTTGCACGACCCGGCGCGCGTCGCCGTCACGCCCGTGGCCTCGACCACCGAGCTGGTCACGCAGTCGGTGTACTTCGTCAGCCGCGCCGACAAGCGCGTGCTGCTCGAGCGCGTGCTGCGGGCCGAGGGCGTGGAGCGCACCTTGGTCTTCACGCGCACCAAGCACGGCGCAAACCGCGTGGCCGAACAGCTCAGCCGCGCCGGCATCCGCGCCTCGGCCATCCACGGCAACAAGAGCCAGAGCGCCCGCGAGCGCGCGCTCGACGACTTCCGCCGGGGCCGCATCCCGGTGCTGGTGGCCACCGACATCGCCGCGCGCGGCATCGACATCGACGGCATCTCGCACGTGGTGAACTTCGACCTGCCGAACATCCCCGAGAGCTACGTGCACCGCATTGGCCGCACCGGCCGCGCCGGCGCCACGGGCACCGCGGTGTCGTTCTGCGACGGCGAAGAGCGCGCGTTCTTGCGCGACATCGAGCGGCTGATCCGCCAGAAGGTGCCGGTCGGGGACGCGGCCCTGCTGCCTGCGGTGGCGCGCACCGAATCCGCGCCGCGGCCCGCGTCGGGACCGAGCGAGGCGACCGCCCCCGGCCCCGACCACCGAGGCCCCGCGCCGCGCGGCCAGTACGGCGAGGCGCCCCGTTCACCGGGTGGCCCAAGCCGCCGCGCCCGCAGCTTCCGCCCCGGGCGGCGCTGACGCGACGCGCGTGCCGCCATGGCACGCAGTTGGCACAACTGCCGGGATTTTCCCGCGCAGAACGGCGCTGGTGTGCCCGGCACGCGGGTTGCTGATGGAGCAGGCATGACCCGCCGACTCCTGATCGCAGCGTTCCTCTCGGCAGCCACCTTCGCGTGCGGCGGCTCGACCCTCCAGGACTCGTCGACCGGCGGCAGCGCCGGCGCGGGCGGGTCCACCGGCGGCAGCGCCGGCGCGGGCGGATCCACCGGCGGCGCCGCCGGCTCGGGTGGAACGGGCGGCGTGGCGTGCGACGGCTACGAAGACCAGACCCCGCCGGGCGGCGTGACCCTGCGCTATCAGAACAAGACCAACGGGCCGATCTACCTGGGTGGCGGCAACACCTGCGACCCGACGCCGCTGTTCGAGCTGAACGGACCCGAGGGCCCGGTGCAGTTGATTGCCGGCGGCTGCGGGCACACCTGTGAAGCGCTGCAGACCCACGGCAACTACTGCGCCGGAGCGTGCATGATACCGCCGGTGTTCTTCATCGCACCGGGCGGCCACTACGAAGAGAAGTGGTCGGGCAGCGTGTTCGTGTCCGAAGCCATGCCGAAAGAGTGTCACTTCGAGCCCGAGTTCGCCCCGTCCACCTGCAACCGCCGGGTGATCGCGCCCAAGGGTTCTTACGCTGCGATGGTGCAGGCGGGTGTCACCCTCACCTGCTACGACTCGAGCACGTGCAGTTGCACGCCCGACGCCAGCGGCTCGTGCCAGATCCCTTACGGCGGCACGCCCGACGGCACCAAGCTGGCCGCCAAGGCCAGCTTCGAGATGCCCGGCGCCTCGCTGGTGACGATCACCTTCCAGTGATCAGCCCGAGAGCCCGCGGCACTTCAAGAAGCACTGCCGAGCGCTCTCGTTCGAGGCCTTGGTGACGCAGTCGGCGCCGCCCCCGGACGAGGTGCACGCCTTCATCTTGTCGAGGTCGATCAGCTTGCCGTGCGTGGCTTCGCAGTCCGACCGGCACCGGTTGATGCACGCGGCACCGTTCGGGCAATCGCCGCCCGACGAGCCGCTGGCCGTGCCGCTCTCGGTGGCCGGCGCCGAGCGGGCGTCTTCCACCGCCTTGGCGCCGAACTCCTTCTTCCAGGCGTCGAAGTGCTTGTCGAACTCGCTGGTCGTGATGTCGGCACACACCGCCTGCCGGTGCTTGGTCTTGCACACCGTGGCCGCGATCCACGCCGGCTTGCCGCCCACCTCGCCCTTCGACTCGGCCATGATCTCGCACTTGCCATAGTCGATGCGGTGCTTGTCGAAGGCCGCAAAGGCCTTGGACTTGCCGCCCTTGCAGGCCAAGAGTGCGCTGAACAGCACCAGCGAAACCCCGAACGTGCGCGCGATCTTCTTCATGTTCTTCCTACTTCACTGCGTCCTTGACCACGTACTCGATGTTGCTGTCGTAGCCCCCGCACGGCTGAGGCGGGCCTGATGCGCCGCTCGAGCGCTGGAGCAAGCACTCGACGAAGAGCATCTTCTTCGAACCGATGCGGTAAGAGGTCGCGACCGACTTCCCGGCCTTGAGCTTCACTTCCTGCTCGTAGCCGTCCTTGGTCGACAAGATGTCGATCAACATCACCCGGTACACGCCCAGGCCGTCGTAGCGCTTCGGGTCGCCCACGCGGATGGTGCCCGCCCAGCCCACCGCGTTGCTGGCCTCCTTCATCAACTCGTAGCCCTTGTACTGGTACGCGCTCGACAGGTTGCTCTTCAGCGTATCTGCCGTCAGGTTGTCGACCTCATCCGGCCGGTCTTTGATTCCGTCGTCGTCCCCGCCGGACGCGGTGTCGTTCGACGCGAGCGCCGAGCCGCTGCCGCCGCAGGCGCTCATGCAGGTCGTGAGGGCCGTCTTGTCGGACGACTTCTTCAAGCACCCTGTCTCGCAGTCGTAGCGCTCGGGTTTCTCTTTCTTCGACTGGGTCGCCGCGGTCACGCATTTGGCCTTGGCCTCGGCATCCAGCGGTTCGCCCATGATCTCGGCCATCTTGTCGCAGGCCTTCTCGGGGCTCATGCGCCCGATGCCCTTGCAGGCCAAGAGCGCCAGCCCCAGCACCGCCGCACACCCGATTGCCCACCGCCGCTGCTGGTTCATCCGTCGCTCCCTCCAGGCGCGCCCCGGCGCCAACCTTCCTTGATAGGCGACCGGACACGGCACTTCAAGCGCCCCCTAAAGATCGGGCGGGACGGGCCGTTCAACGTGAGGCCATGGGCATGCTGTCGCTTCCGCCCTCGATCGCGCCGCGCTCGGTGCCGCTCACCATGGTGCCGCCGCCCCAGCGCGCCAGCCGAACGGCCTTGATCTTGGTCGCCGCGGCCTGGGTCGTGGTGGGCCTTCTGATCGCGTTCCGCTCCGAGCTGGGGGACGAGTTCCACCGGGTCGAGTCGTGGCGCTCGACCTTGCGCCGCGCTGCCCTCGGCGCATCGGGGCTCTTGGCGCTCGCCAGCCTGGTACCCGCCGTCGGCGGGATCCGTCGGGCGCCGCTTCAGTCAGCGCTCGCGCTGGCGATGGCCGCGGGCTGGATCGCGTTGATGGTGTGGCGGGTGATGGGGTAGCTCACCCCGCACGCTCGAACACCAGCGCGCAGTTGTGGCCGCCGAACCCGGCGCTGGTCTTCATCGCGTAGCGCACGTCGGCCGGGCGAGCCTCGCGGATCACGTCCAGATCGAAGATGGGGTCGAGCTCGTCGACGTTGATCGAAGGGTGCAGGCGCTGATCGCGCAGCGAGCACACGCAGGCGATGGCCTCGGCCGCCCCCGCGCCGCCGAGCAGGTGACCGATCATGCTCTTGGTGGCCGACAGCGGGATCTTCGGCAGCGCGGCGCCGAACACGGCACACAGCGCCTTGTATTCGGCCACGTCCCCCGCCGGTGTCGAGGTGGCGTGGGGGTTCAAGTAGCCGACCTGTGCCGGGGCGATGCCCGAGCGCCGCAGCGCCGCTTCGATGGCGAGCTTCAGGCCCAGGCCCTCGGGGTGAGGCCGGGTGACGTGCTCGGCGTCGCTGGACATGCCCCACCCGGTGAGCCAAGCGATGGGCTTCGCACCGCGGGCGGCAGCGTGCGCTTCACTCTCCAGCACCAGCGCGCCGGCGCCCTCGCCGATCACGAACCCGCTGCGGTGCTTGTCGTAGGGGCGCGACGCCCGCTTGGGGTCGCCCTCGTACGCCTTGGCCAGCGCCCGGGCGTTGCCGAAACCGGCGATGGTGTTGGGGCAGGTCGCGGCCTCGCCGCCGCCGGTGATCACCACGTCGGCGTCGCCGCTGGCGATCATCAACGCGCCGATGGCAATGGAGTGGGTCGAGGTGGCGCAGGCGCTGGCAATGTTGAAGCTGGGGCCCATCAGGCCCAGCTTGGTGGCCACCAGACCCGAGAGCGCGTTGGGCATGGCCGACGGGATGAAGTAAGGCGACACCGCCCGGGGGCCGCGGGTGGCGGCGCGCTTCACCTGCTCTTCGAAGATCTCTACGGCGCCTTGCCCCGACGACACGAGCACGCCAACGCGAGTCTTGTCCACGCCCTCGAGCCGCGCCTGCCGCGCCGCCTGAAGCGACGCCGCGAGCCCCAGCTGCACGACGCGCCCGGTGTAGTCGATCTCGCGGGACTCGAGCACGCTCTTCGGGTCGAAGCCGGGCACGCTGGCCGCGATGTCGGTGCGCAGCTTCTCGGTCGAGAACTCGGTGATGAAACCAACGCCCGAGCGCCCGGCACAGAGGCCTTCCCAGAAGGCGGGCACGTCCAGGCCCAGGGGGCTCAAGAGGCCGAGGCCGGTGATGGCGATGCGAGGCATGGCGGGCCGGGATAGCGCATCGACGCCAGTGCGTCACCCGAGACCGCACCCCAGGGCGGAGATCGCTTGACAGGACCCGGGCGTCGGCAACCATCGCGTCCGGCCGAGGACCCAACCCTCATGACTGAAAGCGAATGGTGCCGGTCCCTGGGAATCACCCCACCGAGGCTCGACTCGGTTGCCGGCCGCCGCGAGGCGAACACTTTCGCGCTGCTGCTCGTGGCGCTGCTCGAGCGGGGCGAGCCCATGACCCTCGCTGACGTCGCCGCGCGCTTCGAAAGTGCAGGCATCGCCAGCCGCTCACGCGCGCTGCTCTCGCTGCAGCGTTGCAGGCCGGGTCGCCCGCCGGTTTACCGCGAGGGTGACCTCTACCACGTGGATCCTTACGACCACGAGCTGGACATGTGGGCGTTCCGGCTCGGGCTACGCCCGCCGGAGGTTGCACCGCCCCCACCGACGCCCACCGAACCGGCGCCGCTCCCCGGCCCCGACGTGGCGCTCACCGCCTCGGAGCTGGACGAAGCGTGGAAGGGCGCGCGCCTCCACGGCTGGTCGGCGCAGCGCCTCGCGGTCGCGGTGCTCGACGAAAGCGGCGGGCCGCTCACGCCGGCCGAAGTCGTGGCCGCCGTCACCACGCGCACGAAGTTACACGGGCTCACCTCGGAATCGGCCAAGTTCAAGCGCCAGGGCAGCGCCATCGACGTGCTCCCGGACGGTCGGTGGGCGATCGCCGCGGGCGCCAGCAGAACGGTGAAGCAGTCGCGGGCCTGCGTCCGCGACCGCGTGGCTCTCGCTCGGCACCGTGCGGCCTTGCGAGGTGACCCGGCGGTGCACGCTCTGCGGCGCGCAGAGTGGGAGAAGAAGCAGGCGGCGCGCGGCGCCCAGCTCGCCGGCATGTCGCGTGCGCTGCTGGTCGCCTTCCCGCGGACGCGGCCCCGGGTGGCCGTGCTCCTCGACGTGGGGGAGCACGAGATCACCACCTTCGTCGGCGACGAGCTCGCCACGTTGCGGTCTCGGCTTGCCGCGTACGACGTCCTCGGCGCCGTCGACGTGCGCGGGCTCTTGCGCGCGCTCGGCTTCGATCGGGGCGAGCGTCGGCTTGCCGAGCTCGGGCCGCGGGAAAAGACGCTGCGCCTCGACCTGCACGGCCGCACGCTGAAGGTCACGACGGCGCTGCTGGTGCACAGCTCGTGCGGCGTCGACACCACGTTCGGCGACGAGAGGAATCTGGCCGAATACCTGGCCAAGGGCGAGATCACCCAGCTCTGCCGCCAGCTCGAGTCCGACGTGCAGGCGCTGTACTCGCTCTACCAGTACGGGCGCCTGCACGGCGCCTTGCGTCTGCGCTGGGGCTCGCTCGACGAGCCCTACCCGGCGCCTTGGGCCTACGTCGGTGAACCCAGGCTCCACACCCTGAAGAGGTCCGCGCTCGCGATGAACGTGCCGCTCGAGGTCGTGGTCGGCAACGCCCCGGGGTGGCGCGAGCCGTGGTCGCGCATGCGCCTCGCGCATGTCGAGCAGGACGCCAGCGGCTGGCGAACGTGGCTCGTCGACGAAGACGGCCTCGTGATCGACGAGGTGGAGGTGCAACGGGCGCGGCTCGCGGTGGCAATCCACTGAGGCATTGCCGCGGCGAGGTCGGACGCAAAACTGACCCGCGCGACGCCTGGCGGGCTGCCCCAAGCGTGCGAACACGACCGGGGGCGCCGCACGGACGGCAGGCGAGCGCTTCTCCCGTGCTTTTCTGTGGTGGAAAGGCCGACCCCGCGGTATGGCGCCCCCCAAATGGCTGAACCGGACCCCGGGCCGGCGCTGCTCGAGAGCGCGGAGCCCAACTGCCCTCCGAACGACACCCTGCTCGGGGCGCTCGACGCGGCAGTGCGGAGCGGCGCGCCGTTCTTGACCCTGCATCAGGGCCGTCAGCGCACCGAGCTGTCGTACGCGCGGGCGCGCGAGGGGGCCTGGCGGGTGGCGGCGGCGCTGAAGAATCAGGGCATCGAGCGGGGCGCCCGGGTGGCGTTGCTCTTGCCCACCTCGGCGCTGTTCGTCGAGGCGCTGCTGGGCTCGATGATGGCCGGCGCGATCCCGGTGCCGCTGGCGTCGCCCATGACCTTCGGCGGCGTCGAGCGCTATCTGAAGAACCTGAGCGTCATCTTGCAAGACGCCGGCGCAGACTGGCTGATCACCTACCCCCGCATCAAAGAGGCGGTGGCCAGCGACGACACGCTGAAGGCCCAGCTGGGCCACGTGATCACCGAGGCCGATCTGGACGGCATCGCACCCATCGACCCGCGCAGCGCGTCGGTGTCGGGCTCGGACATTGCGTTCTTGCAGTACACCTCGGGCACCACCGGGCGCCCAAAGGGCGTGAAGATCTCGCACCGCGCGCTGGTGTCGAACACCTATTCGATCGCGCACGGCATGCGGCAGACCTCGGACGACGTGGGCGTGAGCTGGCTGCCCCTGTTCCACGACATGGGGCTGATCGGCGCGCTGCTGCGCTCGATCTGCCACCCCGGGCCGCTGCACGTGATGCCCCCCGAGCGCTTCATCGTGAAGCCAATGGGCTGGCTGAAGCTGATGAGCGAGGTCGGGGCCACGCTCTCGCCGGCGCCGAACTTTGCCTACGACCTGTGCACCGCGCGCATCGCCGAGATCGAGGACCTGCGGCTCGACCGCTGGCGCGTGGCGCTGAACGGCTCGGAGCCGGTGCACGCGCCCACGCTGGCGCGTTTTCAGGAGAAATTCGGGCCTGCGGGCTTCGACGCCAGCGCCATGATGCCGGTCTACGGCATGGCCGAGGCCACCCTGGCGGTCACCTTCACGCCGGTGGGGCGCGGTGCTTCCACGCTGGCAGTGGACCGTCGCGCGCTGGAAGAGCAGAGCCGCGTGCAGCGCGCCAACGGCGGGGCAGCGCGCATGGCCGTGTCGGTGGGCACGCCGCTGGCGGGCACTCGCGTGTCGATCGTGGACGACGCGGGCAGGCCGGTGCAGGCCGGCGTGGTGGGCGAGGTGCGGGTGGCTGGGCCCTCGGTCATGGACGGCTACTTCCGCAACGAGGCGGCGAGCGCCGCGGTGCTGAAGGACGGTTGGCTCTCGACCGGTGACCTCGGCTTCATCGCCGACGGGCAGCTGTTCATCGCGGGTCGCGCCAAAGAGATGGTGATCAAGGCCGGCCGCAACCTGTACCCTTACGACGTGGAGCGGGTGGTGGGCGAGCTGTCGGGCGTGCGCCTGGGCGGCGTGGCCGCCTTCGGTCGCGAGAACGAGAGCACCGGCACCGACGACCTGGTGGTGGTGGCCGAGACCAGCGAGACCGATCCGACCGGTCGCGAGGCGCTGACCCGCGCCATCCGCGGCGAGGTGCTGGCGGTGCTGGGGGTGGGCGTGGACGACGTTCGGCTCTGGCCCGTGGGCAGCGTGCCCCGGACCTCGAGCGGCAAGATCCGCCGGAAAGAGTGCGCGCGGCTGGTCACGGAGGCAGGCTAGCTTGAAGCGCGCGCTGGTCATCGGCGGCACCGGGTTCATCGGGGTGAACCTGATCGACGCGCTCCTCTCCGAGGGCGTCAGCGTGCGCGTGACCACCCGCCCGTCGAGCGCCACGCTGCTGCTCCGCAAGCGCGCGGTCGAGCGCGTGCCGGCCTCGCTGGAAGAGCCCGAAGCGCTCTGCCGCGCGATGGACGGCTGCGACACCGTGTTCGTGGCGGGCGGCTACTATCCGCGTTACTCGCTGAGCCTGGAAGCGGCGCTGGCCGAGGGCGTGCCCGGCGTGAAGAACGCGTGCGACGCGGCCCTTGCGGTGGGCGTCGAGCGCTTCGTCTACACCTCGACCATCGCGACGCTGGGGCCGGCGCCGGCGGGGCGCCCGGCCGACGAGCGCGACGTGCTGCCCGAGATGCCCGCGGACAGCGTGTACCGCGGCGTGAAGTGGGCCATGGAGCAAGAGGTGGAGGCGGCCCGCGCGCGCGGGCTGCCGGTGGTGAGCCTCTTGCCCGGCGGCTGCATCGGCCCGAACGACCTGCGGGTGGGCAGCGGCGCGTTCATCGTGGGCGTGGTCAAGGGCCTGCTGCCGTGGCTGGTGAACGGTACGGTGAACATCGTGGACGTGGTGGACGTAGCCCGCGCCCACGTGCGCGCGGCGGCAGCCGAGCCCGGCGCTCGTTTCTGTCTGGGCGGCCACGACATCGAGATCAAGCGGCTGCTCGAGCGCGTGGCCAGCCGCTATGGCGGGCGCGTCCCGAGCGTCGAGCTGGACGCACGCGCCGCCCGCGAGCGCGCCGAGGCCGACGAGCGCGCCGCCGCGCCGAAGCGCGAGCGCGTGCCGGTTCCGAGGGAAATGGTCGATCTGATCACCTCGGGGCAGCCCGTTTCGAACCTGCGGGCCGAGCGCGAGCTCGGCATCACCTTCACGCCTCTGGACGAGGCCCTGGATCGCGCCCATGACTGGTTCGCGAAGCTGAAGCTCGTCCCACCACGACAGCCCCGGAGTACCCATGAGCACGTCTGAAGCACCGACCCGCGACCGCGTCATCGCGATGGTCGCCAAGATTTTGAAGCTCGACGCGAGCAAGATCAACGGCAGCGACCGGCTGCGCGAGGACCTGGGCATGGACTCGCTGGCGAGCCTCGAGCTGCTCTCGTGCATCAGCGACGAGCTGGACGTGGACATCGAGCTCGACGAAGCCATGGAGCTCACGACCATCGACGACGCGTGCGCCTTCGTGGACCGCGTCACCGCGGAGCAGCGTGGCGCAGGCGCTGCCTCCTGAGCCGGTCGCGGTCGGGCTCGAGAACGCGGCCGCGCTGAGCGCCGGCCTGTCGCACGCCCACGCCACACCCGCCGAGGCCGAGGCGCTGCCGCTGGTGCGCGCCGAGAGCACGCGGCTGGTCGCCAGCCTGGCTGACGCCGCAGCGATCGATCGCGACGGAGCGATTCCGACCCCGCTGCGCACGGCGGTGGCCGAGGCCGGGCTGTTCGGCCTCACCGTGCCGGAAGAGCACGGCGGCGCGGGCTTCTCGCTCAAGGCCGCCTGCGCGGTGATCGCCGATCTGGCGGCCATCGAGCGTTCGACCGCGATCATGATTGGGCTGCACTCGGGCCTGGGCGTGCGCCCGCTGGTCGAGCTGGGCAACGCCGAGCTCAGGGCCCGCATGCTGCCCGAGATCGTGGCCGGCACGCGCATCGCGTCGTTTGCCGCCACCGAGGCAGAGGCGGGCTCCGATCTGACCGGCATCCGCACCACCGGCACGCCCACCGACGAGGGCCTGCGACTGGACGGCGAGAAGGTCTACGTGACCAACGGCGGATTCGCGGGCTGCTACACCGTGCTGGCCCGCACGCCGGGCCTGGGTGGCCAGCGCGCCCACTCGCTGGTGTTCGTGCCGCGCGAGACGCCCGGCGTGACCATCGGCCCCGAAGAAGACAAGCTCGGGATCCGCGGCTCGTCCACCGTCACCGTGACCTTCGAGGGCGCCGTGGTGCCGCGCGGCATGATCCTGGGCGAGGCCGGGCGTGGCATCGATCAGGCGCACGCAGCGCTGTCGTGGGGCCGCACCCTGATGGCCGCCGGCTGCGTGGGGACGGCCCGGGCCGCGCTCGATCTGGCGCTTTCCCACGTGACGTCGCGGCGACAGTTCGGAAAGCCCATCGGCGACTTCACCGCCTCGCGCGCCCACGTGGCGCGGATGGCGGCCCGGCTCTACGCCAGCGAGACATTGGTGCGCTGGGTGGGCCACGCGCTGGCATCGGGGCAGCCCATCGACGAGCTGTCTTTGGCCGCCAAGGTGCTGTGCAGCGAGGCCAGCTTCGAGATCTGCGATCGCGCCCTTCAGCTGCACGGGGCGCTGGGCTTCATCGAGCCCACCGGCGTCGCGCGCCTGCTGCGTGATTGTCGCATCACCCGCATCTTCGAGGGCGCGAACGACGTGCTCTTGGTGCGCGGCGGCGCGGCCGTGCTGGGGCGCAAGCCCGCGCCCACGCCGGCGCGGCTGCCGCTGCCCGGCCCCCTCGAGCGCGAGGCCAAGGCTTGGGAGGCGCTGCGCGCGCGCTTCTCGGACGCCACCCAGAGCGTGCGCGCCGAGCACGGCGTGGGCGTGGTGCGGCACCAGCTGGTGCTGCAGGCGGTGGCCCGCGCCAACCTGGCGCTGCTGGCCGCGCTGGGCTGCCTGCTTCGGGCCCAGGCCCGCCCCGACGAGCTGGGGCTGGCTCGACACGCTGCCGAAGACCTGATGTTCGAGGCCGAGCAGCACCTGAACGAGCTGGGGCGCGCGGTGCGCGACGAGGCGCGGGTGCACGCCGTCAGCGATCAGCTATACGCGCCGCTGTCGCGCGCGTCGAAGGAAGAACCGTCATGAAGCTGCGCTTCGTCTACCCGAAGTTTTCTCGCCACGCCGAGCACCACCCCGAGCTCCGAGAGTCCGTGCCCTGCAACGAATACTTCGGGCCGCCCTCGCTGGGCATCGCCTGCCTGGCGGCCGTGACGCCCAGCGAATGGGACTTCGACTTCCGGGACGACCGGGTGGAAGACGTGGGCCTGGACGACGACGTGGATCTGGTCGCGCTGTCGTTCTTCACGGCGGCGGCCAGCCGCGGGCTGGAGCTGGCCGACGCTTTCCGCGCGCGCGGCAAGAAGGTGGTGATGGGCGGGATCTTCCCGACCATGATGCCCGACGTGGCCGCCGAGCACGCCGACGCCGTGGTGGTGGGCGAAGGCGAAGGCGTCTGGAACGACGTCTTGGTGGACGCCAAGCAGGGCAACCTGAAGCCACGCTACAGCGGCTCGTCGGTGGACCCGTCGACCTTGCCGCTGCCGCGCGTCGATCTCTACATCGAGAAAGAGAACGACACGTATCGCCCCGACGACTACCCGGTGCAGATCGCCCGCGGCTGCCCGCTCAAGTGCTTTGCCTGCGTGCTGCCCACCAGCATGGGGCCGAAGATCCGCCACTTTGGCACCGAGCACACCCTGGGGCAGATCGAGCAACTGAAGGCCAAGGGCAAGCTGGGCTCGCTGACCGAGGACACCAGCTTGTTCTTCGGCTCGGGCGCCCAGCGGCGCTTCGGCTGGTTGCTCGACGCGCTGGCCGAGCGCTCGGGGCCGGCGCCGATCAGCTATCTGGGGACCAGCATGCCGATGATCCGCGCCACCAGCGGCGAGTTCCTCGACCGCATGCGCGCCGCCGGCATCAACATGTTCTATCTGGTGGGCGGCTTCGACCCGTTCACCATGAAGGCCTTCACCGGCAAAGATCCCGACGCCCTCGAGAAGGCCCACGAGTCGGTGAAGAAGGCGCTGGACCACGGCATCGAGCCCTACACCTCGTTCCTGGTCGGGAACGACGACGACGACGAGGGCACGTTCGATCGCATGCTCGAGTTTTCGGACAAGGCCGGCATTCGCAAGGCCGAGTTCGCCATCATGACGCCCTACCCCGGCACCGCCGTGTGGCACCGGCTGAACGCAGAAGACCGGATCATCGAGCGCACCTGGTCGCGCTACAACGACGCCAACGTGGTCTTCCGCCCGAAGCAGATGAGCCCCGAGCGGCTGCTCGCCGGCTACCTCTACTTGTGGAAAGAGTTCTACCGCTCGCGCCAGAACCTGGCCGAGCTGGGGCGCGGCGAGCGGACGATTCAGTTCTGACTCGCAGGCAGACGCCCGCCGACCTCGCACGGAGTCAGCTTCGAGGTTGGGATGGGGTGCTGATTCGCGGCTTTCTGCCGCGCTGGACAGCGGGCGAAGAGTCTAGAACTTGGCGCGAAGGTGCAGGCCGTAGTGGCCGTCGACCCGGGCGCGCACCACGATCGGGGTGCTCGCCTCGCCGCCGAGGCTGTTGGTGGTGGGGATGACGCGAACCGAGACGTCTTCGCTGGCCTGGATGTCCTTGGCGAGCGTGATGCCGCCCAGCAGCGCCTTGTAGCCGCATCCGTTCTGATTGCAGTCGGTGCGCGCGCGCTTCACCTTCTTGTTTCGCGGCGGCCCCTGATCGCGCTCGGCCCCGACCTGGGCCAGCACGCTGGCAGGCACGCGCAGGCTCTTGGGCAGCTCGGTGGACGGGGCGCCGAAGGTGGGCTGGGCCTCTTCCGCCAGAGCGGGTGAGCTCACGGCGAGAACCAGCAGACCGACGGCGAGGCGAAAACTTGCCACTTCTAGAAATCAGAATGCCCGGACGCAAACCACAGGGCAAGCTTCTCGGACAAACGCGCGATCAAGTAAGTGTGCTCCGCGCCGACCCAAGAGCACCCGCGCGCAGAGGCGTGCCCGATGTGGGTGAGCCGCCCGCCGGCCACGCTGCGCCGCGGCATGGCGGCAGCTGCGCCGAGCGAAACACCGCCAGAACTCGGGCTACTTGCCGATCTCGACCCAGACCACGCCGCGCAGGTCGCCCTCGGAAAACCCGGTGGCCTGGCCCGCCGCGGGTGGACGAAGGGTTCACCGCCGCGACAGCACGTCGTCGACCAGCGCGTCGGGGAGCCGCCCGAGCCTGCCCAGCTCGCGCATGTGCAAGATGGGCAGCCCGCCCAGCTCGGCCATGGTCTTGCCCCCGATTGAGTCGGCATGGTGCTTGGGCTCGTAGGCCGCGAGCTCGAGCCGTGGCTCGGCGCCGACCCGACCCAGCACGCTCATCAGCGCGTCCAGGCTGTTCATCTTCATGTACGGGCAGGTCGCGCAGCCGCCCTCGACACTGCAGCCCTCGCCCCCGGACACGCCGGGCACCACCGCCAGCTCCGCCTCGCCGGTCTGGGCGATGGCCTCGGCGGCCACCGGGAAGATGATCTCGACGTCGACGGCAGGCCCGCCTTGGGCTTCGACCTCGCGCAGCGTCTGGCGCACGCGGCGCACGATGCTGGTGATCATGCCTGCCTCGGTGCCCAGCACGAACCTGAGGTGCCCGGGCACGCCGGCCTGCACTGCCCGGTCGAGCTGCTTGCCGATGAAGCTCAAGATGTCCGAGGTCGAGCCGACCACCCCCCGGCCGCTCTGCTGGGCCGCCAGGGCCACGCGGAACATCTCGCCCGGCACCTCGAGGTGCGCCGTGACGAACGCATCGGCGTACTCCTTCTGCACGCGCTCGGCCACCGCTGCGCCGAACAGGTGGTGCACGATGCAGCTGCCCTGCTCGAAGAAGTGGAAGCGCGGCAAGAGTGCCGCGAGACTCGCCCGATCGTGCGCCGGGTGCAGCGCCCGGACGGTCTGGTCGGGCAGCTCGGCGAGCGAGGCGAAGAGCTGCGCCAGGTTCCGCCCCATGTAAGTGTCCGGGCCGAACCAGACGTGCACGCCGGGGATCTGCGCAAAGGCCTGGAGCACGGTCTTGACCACGTTCGACGAGGTGCAGGTGATGGTCGGCACCAGCGACTGCGCGTACGCCTTCGTGCGCAGGCTGGTGTTGATGTACACCACGTGCAGCGACTTCGGCGTCTGCTGGGCTCGGGTCAGGTACGCGCCATAGGCGGGCGCCTCGGCGTTTTCGGCCAGTGAGCAGCCGATGGCCCTCTCGGCCACGCGGTACACCGGCACGTGGGAAAAGCCGCTGGCGTCGAGCATGGCGCGCACGTTCTCGCTCATGAAGTCGACGCCCAGCACCATGATGGTCTTGGCGCCGGCCTTGGCCATCTCGACCGCGCGGTCGGCCATCACCAGCGAGTCCGAGATGTGAATGAATGGCCAGTCGGTGGCCGCCAGCACCCCCTGCAGCTCGGGGTCCATGTAGAAGTGCGCGACGATTCCCGCGTTCTTCTCGCCGAGCAGGCGGGCCAGCGCGGCCACCTCGGCGGGGTCGGGATCCAGGTACGACGCCTGCGCCTCGGCGAAGCTGCCCTGCGCGCTGATGCTGCCAGCGCGGATCAAGAGCGACGGGAACGGTTCGGTCATGGCTGGCTCAATCCGGCTTCTTGCCCGGCAATCGCCCGAACGTGCGCTGGACCACGCCCTCGAGCTCGCCGCAGCGCTCGAGGGGCAGGGGGCTCTCTTCCCGCGGGTCGGCCGCCACGTCGTAGCAGTGCCAGCCGGTGTCCCAGGCGCGGGCCTCGAGCTTCATGTTCTGCTTCATGGCGCCCCAGTTCTCGAAGGCGCAGCTCCACACGCCCGCGCAGTTGGTCATGGGCAGGGGCTGCACGGTGAGCTCGGGGCGAAGCAGGCTGTGGCCGGGCATCTTGGTCTTGTACTTGGCGATGCTCGGCTCGTCCCACAAGCCCATCAGGTCGAGCACGGTCGGCGCCACGTCCACCTGGAACACGAAGGCGTCTTTCTTGGCGGTCAGGTTCTTGGCCTGCTCGTCGGTCAGCATGCCTTCGGGCGTGTCGATCCACGCGGGCACGTGGATCTCTTCGTCGAACACGCTGAAGGTGTGCCCCATCTGACCATGCTCGCGAAACGCCTCGGCGTGGTCGGACAGGTACACCAGCGCGGTGCGCTTGCCGAACTCGGTCGAGCGCAGGTGCTCGATCATCTTGCCCACGTGGTGGTCCTGCTGGTGAACCGAGTTCTGATAGAGGTTGAAGAAGTGGGGGTTGTCTTCCGGGGCCTTGCTGGTGGTCCAGGGCTGGAAGGGCAAGGGGCCGTTCTTGTCGATGTGGTACGGATAGTGGACGTTCGACAGGTGAATGACGGCGAAGAAGGGCTCTTTCAGCTGACCGATCTCGGCGTTCACGCGGTCGGCCAGCAAGTTCTCGGGGGCGCCCATGTCCAGGTCGGCGGTGGGGTCCAGATCCGTCGCGGCGACGAACTTGCTGACGCCCAGGTTCTTCACCCACAGCCGGGCGTTGCCGAACATCATGTTCTGGCTGGTCCAATAGGCCGTGTCCCACCCCGCAGCCCGCGCATAGTCGAAGATCAGCGGCCAGGTGTGGAGCGTCTCGCGATCTTCGGTGGGCAAGACGCCGGCCCACAGCACGGCCAGCGAGATGGCGGTCGACGAGTCGAGCGCGCGCATCTGGTTCAGCGGAAACCGCTTCGGCAGCAGGCGGTTGGTGACCCCGGTGCGCTGGCAGTCGGGATCGTATTCGATGCACGCGGCGTCGGCGCGCACGCTCTCGAGAATCACCAGCACCACGTTGCGGGGCGTGGGCGGCTTGCCGCTCAGCGGCCCGACCGGCAGGGAATCTCGCGACCGTGGCCGCAGCTGGTTCGACTGGTCGGTGAGGCCCAGCTGAGTGCGAATCAGCCCACCCACGGCGTGAAGATAGAGCACGTCGGGTGTAGCCGCCTGAACGTGGCGGTGCTGGGTCGGAATGAAGAACGACGCGATCACCAGCACCGGCGCCAGGTAGCAGGCAACGATGGCCGGGATGCGGCGCGGGCGGATCACCCGCCGCGCCAAGACCAGCATCACGATGGCGGCGACCAGCGGCGGCCCTTTGGCCTTCAGGTAGTTTCCGATGTCGGCGAACAGCTGGTTGAGCACGCTGTCCATGAAGTTCGACGCGAACAGCGAGACGTCGATGTTCAGGTAGGCGTGATACTGCGAGTAGAAGTAGGCCTGCCCCCCGAACGAGAAGGTGATGCCCACCACGAACAGCACCGCCGCCACCCAGCGGGCCCAGCCGCTGCGACGCGCAGCGGCGTAGAGCAGGGTGCCCCAGAGCACCAGGCTCTCCATCACCGCCGCGAAGTAGGTCCAGCGATAGTGACCCTGGAAGGTGCCCATCAGCTCGGCGCGACGCGAA
Source organism: Polyangiaceae bacterium (assembly GCA_023150915.1). Lineage (GTDB taxonomy): Bacteria > Myxococcota_A > Polyangia > Polyangiales > Polyangiaceae > JADJKB01. The sequence continues at coordinate 13,204 of JAKLKA010000067.1, read as the reverse complement.
GCGTCGATGGCGACCACCGCCACCACCGGGCAGAGCAAGAGAAACAGGCCGAGCGCCCGGCGGGCGCGACGCATCCGGCGCCGGCGAGCGCGCCAGGCGGGCTCGGGCTCGCCCACCACGACCACCGGGCCCCGGGCCCTGGGGACCGGGGGCTCTGAGTCGACGCTGGAGTCCACTTCCGGCACGGCGGCGCGCATCCTAGCGCAACCCGCGGTGCGGGCGAGCTTCGATGGTCGCGCGGGCACTGCAGGGCGGCCCGCCGACTGATATGCTCCCCGCCCCGGAGGCTGCCATGAACTTGCTTCGCGCTCGTCTGCTCGCGTTTGGTGCCGTGCTATTGGGACTCGCCGCGCTGGGGTGCGGCAGCGACGACGAGGAGCCCGGGATCCCGAGCCAGCCCGAGAGCACCATTCCGCTCTTGGGTGACGACTGCGACCCGATGGTGCCGACCCACTGTGGGCTGCCGTTCCCCTCGAACGTGTACCGGCACGACGACCCCGACAAGAAACACGCGAACGGCAAGCACGTGATGTTCGGCGCCACCACCATGCCGGCGCGGCAAGACGACGTCCACGCCCCAGCCGACCTGTTCGCGGACCACGACGGGTTCTCGCCCACGCAGGGGCCGATGACCCACCTGCCGCTCGCCAAGTGTGCGGCGTGCGCCACGCCCTACAGCATCGAGAAGTCCCTGGAAGCCGATCACCCGACGGTGCTGCTCGAGGTGCCTACCGGCCGGAAGATCCCCCACTGGGTCGACATGGACATGAGCACCGACAACGACGGGCTCGAAGATCGGCCCGATCATCGGGTGCTGATGATCCGCCCGGCCGAGCGCCTGAAGGACGACACGCGGTACATCGTGGCGATTCGCAACGTGGAAGACGTGAACGGCGAGACCATCGCGCCCAGCAAGGTGTTCCGGGCGATCCGCGACGGAAAGCTCCTGGGCAGCGGCACCGCGGCCGAGAAGTGGAGCGTCTACGCGCGCCGCGAGCTGTATTCCGAGATCTTCGGCGAGCTCGAGAAGGCCGGTGTGGCGCGGGACGACCTGCAGATTGCCTGGGACTACACCACCGCCAGCAAAGAGAACATCACGCGCTGGGTGGTGCAGATGCGCGACAAGGCGCTGGCCAAAGTCGGCGACGACGGGCCCACTTTCAAGGTCAAGCAGGTCGAAGAGATGACCGACCACCCGGAGCTGCTCCGGCGCATCCACCTGGTGATGACCGTCCCCGTTTACCTGACCAGCGCGTCCATCCACTACTCGAAGAAGAACCCGATGGACCGGCTGAACATCAACGCCGCCGGCGAGCTGGAGCAGAACGGCACCATGGACTGGGACGTGCTGGTGCTGGTGCCGAAGAGCGTGCAGAGCGGCAAGAAGCACGGCCTCTTGCAGAACGGGCACGGCCTGTTCGGCAGCCGCTTCGAGGGGCAAGGCGGCTACTTGGCCCGCGCAGCCAACCGCAACAACTGGATCGCGTTCTCGACCAACCTGTTCGGCTTCGACGAAGACAGCGTCACCCTGGCCATCGACACCTTGCTGGGCAACTACGAGGGCATCAAGGGCCTGACCGAGCGCCAGATCCAGGGCATGGTGAACCAGCTCTTGGTGATGCGCATGATGATGGGCCGCGTGGCCAAAGAGGGCATCAAGGACGGCACCGGGACGCTGGTCTTGGACCCGACCTGGATCGACCCGAAGGTGCGTGGCTATCGCGGCGACAGCCAGGGCGGCATCATGGGCGCTTCGTACATGTCGATCAGCACCGATGTGACCCGCGGGCTCTTGGGCGAGACGGGCATGTCGTACAACCTCTTGCTCAACCGCAGCCAAGACTGGCCCGCCTACGAGATCATGCTCGAGTCGGGCTTCAGCTTCGACGGGATCGCGGTGCAGCTGATGCTGGGCGCCATCCAGATGGCGTGGGACCGGATCGAGCCGGGCGGGCTGACGCCCTACATGACCGAAGACCGCCTGCCGGGCACCCCCGCCCACCACGTGCTGCTCCACATTGCGCGGGGCGACCACCAGGTGACGCCGTTCGGCGCGCACATCATGTCCCGCGCCATCGGGGCCGTGCAGCTCGCCTCGGACGATGCGTCCCAACCGGTGTTCGAGGACTACTACGGCATCGAGACGAAGAAGGCGCCGCTCACCGATCAGTCGGCGCTGATCGAGTACGACTTCGGCCTGAAGCCACTGCCCGCGACCAACACCCCGGCCAAAGACGGGTGTGACCCCCACGACCGCGTGCGCGACCTCAACCCGTCGTTCGACCAGCAAGACGAGTTCTTCCGCACCGGCAAGGTCGGCTGGTATTGCAAGGGCGCCTGCAACTGCAACGACAAGCTGGTCAGCGATCCGAAGGAAGAAGAGCGCTGCGACGAGACGGACTGCAACTAGGGGTCTCCGTAGTTCTCACTCCGTTGGCGGCGGCGAACGCCCTGCGGCGCTTCCGAGCCGTTGAAACGGCCTCCGCCGGTCCCGGCCGGTTTTCACACTTTCCTTCGTGCTCGCCGGGCCGCCACCCGTCGGGCTTCGCCATGACGTTCGTCAGGTCGGTTGCCTCCTTTTTCGGGCGATGGGCTCTGACGCCTAGAGCCATGAATCCCGAGCCCGTCACCCGTTCAGAGTCCCAGCCGCCCGCCGTCACCCGCATCGAGCTCGATTTTCCAGGTGGAAAGCGCGTCGACGCGCGGGTGGGCGGCCATGTGATCTCGACCGACCAGCCGCCGCAGTTCGGCGGAGAGGGCGCAGCGCCGGCGCCGTTCGACCTGTTCCTGGCGTCGATCGCCACCTGCGCCGGGGTCTATGCGCTGGGGTTCTGCCACGCCCGCGACCTGCCAACCGAGGGCCTGAAGATCACCCAAGAGGTGATCGAGGACCCGGGCTCGAAGCTGCCGGCCGAGATCCGGTTCGTGGTCCGCGTTCCGGCCGGCTTCCCCGAGAAGTACCGCGCAGGCCTGCTCCGCTCCATCGAAAGCTGCAAGGTGAAGAAGACCATCGCGCACCAGCCCGCGTTCTCGGTCGAGCTGGCATAGCGACGGCGTCCAGTCAGCGGGTGGGTGCTTCGCCGCCCCAGCGGTGCAGGGCGATCTCGCCGTTCGTGATCTCCACGTACGTGCCGCCGTGCATCCAGTTGCCAGAGTTGACGTACGTCTTGCCCGGCAGCAGCTCGACCAGCTCTGCCCGGTGGGTGTGTCCGAACACGACGGCGTCGAAGCCGCGCCGGAGCAGCATCTCGGCGGCCTCGTGGTAGGCCGACGGCTCTTGCTCGCGGAAGCGTTCGTTCACGCGACCCTTGAGCTTCTCGTAGGAAGACCACACCCGATACACGTCGGGGTAGACGTGAAGCAGCGGGCCCGCCGCGCGGGTGAGGGCGTCGTAGAGCCGCGGGTGCTTGACGAACAGCGGGTCGTACAGGTGGCCGTGTTCGATGCGGATCCGCCGGGCGCCCGCCCGCAGGTTCAAGAACGGGCAGATGCGGATCTCGGAGAAACCCTCGAAGTAGTGCTCGAGCACGATGTCGTGGTTACCGACCACGTAGAACACCTTCAGCCCCGACGCGAGCAGGGCCCGGATGCGCTCCACGATCCGCACCGTGTCGTTGGCAAGGTTGGCGAAGCTGGTCTGGAGGATGTCCAGGCCGTCGCCGTTGATGCACAGGTGGTAGCGCTCGCGCCGGGCATGGTCGAGGAAGCTTCCCAGCGACCCGCTGGCTTGCGAGAACGGATTGCCGATGTGCAGATCGGACACGACCAGCAGCCGATCGACCTCGGCCTCGATGATCACTTCTGCCCCGCCTCTGCCGCCTCCGGAAGATACAACAGCGGGTCGGCGCGCTCGTCGAGCAAGCCCACCAGCCGGGCGTTGAGCAACCGGACACGCCCGCTGAGCCGGTGCAGCATCTCGAACGCAAAGGTGGGGTCGCGTCGCATGCGAACCAAGAGCGAGCCGGCGCTGATCACCAAGAGCTGGGTCTCGCCCAGGGCATGCGCCGATGCGTCCCGCGGCAGGGACTCGAGGAGCGACATTTCGCCGAAGAAGTCCCCGCGTTCCAGGGTGGCCAGCTCCACCTCGCGTTCACCGACCTTCTTGGTGATGCGCACGCGCCCGGACTGGATCACGAACATGTCCCGCGAGTGGTCGCCCTCTTCGACGATGCACTCGCCGTCACCGTACGCGCGCTCGAGCTCTTTGGCGTGGGACTGGGTCCGCGACGACATGGGCCCCGACCATCGTCCAACGCTCGGTCAGCGTCGAGCGGCCTCCGGTTCGTTGGGCTTTTGCTCGGGCAAGAGCGGCGCGCCGGGCGGCACCGGCCCCTCGGCGGGGAGCGGCGCCTCGGGCGCGGGGTCGGGCGACGGCCGGTCCATCCACGGCCGGCGCACGGGCTCGGCCCACAGCTCGATGGGGAACTTGAGCAGCACGCCCAGCTCGCCATATGTCGAGTCCGAAAGGCGCCCGGCGCCGCCATACAAATGGACCGCGGCCAGCGAGAGCATCGCGCGAGCGCGGAAGCCCTGCTCGCGCTCGCCACGCAGGGTGGTCACATAGCCCAGATCGATCCCCAGGATGGCGTAGCCCACTTCGCCCCCCGCGCTGATCCGCGCGCGCTCGCTGCCTCCGTCGTAGAGCGCATCGGTGTACGCGCCGGCCCACCAGCCTTTTTGGTCCAGGTAGACCAGGCTGACCTCGGGTCCGATCAAGAAGCCGTTGCGCACGGGGCTGGGGTTCACCGCCCAGCCCAGGTTCACGCCCACCGGCATCCACAGCGAATCGGTGATCTTCGGTCCACCGTCCGCGAGCGCGACGTTGGACCAGCACACCACCGAAACCGCCAGAAGCCCGGCTCGTGCCGGCCATGATCGCATCCGACGGATGATCGCGCGGGGGAGCGAGCCGGACAAGTACGTCCCGATCGATGGCGGCCGCGGCGGCGCGGCGGCAGGTGCGCCCGCCCGGGCCAGGGGGCATCGCCCCGGGGCGCGGCGTACGACGGAGGCCGGCACGGGGCGCCGGCGTGGATGACCCCGCGAGAACTAGCACCGAAGAAGCTCGGTCCAGCGTTCGATCGCTACCAGATCGAGGCGCTGATCGCGCGTGGCGAGCAGGCCTCGGTGTTCCGCGCCCGCGATCTGAAGCTCGATCGGCCGGTCGCCCTGAAGGTGACGCAGGGCGGCGACGACACCGTTCCGCGTTTCTGGCGCGAGGCCGAGCTGTCGTCGCGGCTGGTGCACCCCAACACGGTCAGGGTCTACGACTGGGGGGTCGCGGAGCAGGGGTACCTGTTCATCGCCTTCGAGTGGCTCGACGGCGAGTCCCTGGGGCGGCGCGTGCACCGCGCTCTGCGCCTGACCGGCGACGAGACGCGGCGAGTCGCGCGCTGCCTGCTCAACGCGCTCTCGGAGGCCCACGCCCTTGGCATCGTGCATCGGGACGTCAAACCACAGAACGTCTTCTTGTGCCGCTATGCGGGCGAGGACGACTTCGTCAAGCTCTTGGACTTCGGCATCGCCAAACAGCCCGAGCGCAGCCTGACCGCGCACGGCTGGCTGGTCGGCACGCCCGGGTTCATGCCACGCGAGCAGATCTTGGGGGGTCGGCTGGGCCCGCCCACCGATCTCTACGCGCTCGGCATGGTGATGGCGACGGCGATGACCGGCACGCCGCTGATCGGGGGCAGCACGACCGAGCAGCTCACCGCCCATTGCTCGGATGAACCGCACACGCTTCCCGACTTGGTGACGCAGAGCCCGCTCTACCCCGTGGTGCGCCGGGCCATCGAGAAGGACGCGAGCGCCCGCTACCAGAGCGCGGAAGAGATGCTCGCCGATCTCGAGCGCGTCGCCGCCGAGGCGCCGGCCCCCGCCGGCCCGTGGGAGGTGGCCGAACAGCGCCCGTCGCGGGAGCCCTGTCTTTCCGAGCGCGCGGGCGCGCCATCACTCGCGCCGGTCACCAGCGTGATGGCGCACCCGAGCGACGGTGGGCGCCGCGCGCCGGCGCTCTTGGCGGCTTCGGCCACGCTGCTGCTGCTGCTCGTCGCGGGCGTCTCCGTCGCGGCGCTTCTGATCCTGCCGCGCCCCGCTCGGGCCCCCGCGCGGTCCGCGCTCGCAGCGCACGATCCAACCTGGTCGCCGGCGTGGGTGCGACTGCGGATGCCGAACGCGGGGTTCCGGATCCTTCGAGAGCGCACGGCGGGTCCGAACGTGGTGGACGTGAGCTTCGTGCACCCGGACATGCTCGGCGCGGTGCGCACGGAGTGGCTCCCCACCGTGGACGCAGCTCGAGTGGTGCGAGAGCGCAACGCCACCGACGAGCGTGTGGTCGCAAACCAGCGCGGGCGTCGCGTGCTCACGATCTGGGCCGAGGCCCGGGGGCAGCAGGTGTTCGAGCGGTCGACCGCCGAGCGGGTCTTCGGGCTCTTGCTGAGCGGCGAGCCCGCGCCGCGCGACAATTGAGATGCGTGGACCCGTTCTCCCTCGACGGGTAGATTCGGCGCATGCGCTCGGGGATGGCCTTGATGGTGGTAGCAGGCCTCTTCGCGTGCGGTCCACCCAAGCGGAAAGCGGGCGACTTCGACGCCGCGCGCACACGGTGCGCGGCGCAGCCCGGGTTCGACTCGTCCGAGAGCGACGCGGCGCACGGCAGACTGCGCAGAGAGGGATGTCGCTCCACGCTTCACTGGTCGAAGTGCGAAGACTGGTGGGATCGCGTGGTCGCCGTGTGTAGCTATCGCGAGCCCGCTGGCACCCGAATCGAGGTCCACAGCTCGCTCACCGCGGACACGACCCTCTCTTACCGCTATCGCGAGGAGATGTGTGACGGCGTACGCCGGAACGTGTCGGCAACGGCCCCGGCTGCCGTATTCGACGCCACGGGCAAGCGCGTAACCACCTGTGGCAAGCGGCGAGCGGCGCCCTGACGCTCGGGCCCGCCCTGCACTGCGCCAAAGCGTCTGCCCCCCGGGGGGCGCCGAATCGTGACGCGGGGGGCTGATGATGCCTCCTTGCGGCGTTCCTTCCTGCGTCTCGTGCACTCGGCCATCCTCCATGACACCTGCTTTCAGCCACTTCATCAGCAGCCTCACCAGGCGTCGGTCCGAGATGCGGTGCTCGATGAACTTCTGCATCCACTCATGGTCGATGGAGTCGAAGAAGTTGCGGATGTCCGCGTCGAGCACCCAGTCCGTTCGTTTCTTCCCGATGACGTACGAGTGAACTCTTTGGGGCCCCACCCCAACGCGGGCCGGCTCCGCCGGCTCGAGCTAGCCAATTCTTGACCGACCTTCAGCGCCCGCGCAGCGCCTGGACGACGCCGAACTCGGGATCGGATACGGGCTCATCGCGCTGGGGGCGCAGCAGGTAGTAGCCGCCGAGCGTGCCGCCGAGGGCCACCACCGACGCGCCAGCCCAGAACCAGGGGCTCTCGAACAGCGACGAGCGAGCGGGCTCGATCTCCACCCGGTGGCGCGTGGCGGGCTCGAGCGTCACCGCGCGCTCGGTGGTGCCGCCAGGGCTGTGCAGCAGCACACGATACTTCCCCGGGTCGAGCTTGCGCTCGAGGCGTGATCGCGCGCGGGCCACCCCGACCACTTCGACTTCGTGGGTGGCGTTCCGTGCGACGACCGTCAACGTGGCACGCCGCGCCTCTCGCGAGACGACCAGCTTGCGCTCGAGTAGCACCGTGCGGCCTGCACCCAGCGCAATGCGCGCCTCGACGGGCTCGCGAAGTGGCGCAGCCAGGCTGACCACGCGGTCGCCGGGGTTGACCCGCACCGTGAGCGCTCGGCCCTTCTCGACCTTCCCCAGGCGTTCCCCGTCGACCCGCACCTCGACGCTGGGCGCACCCGTTACCACGATGCGAAGGGTCGCGACGTCCCGCCCGACGTCCTGAGCCAGCGCCTGGACTTCACGAAGCCGGTCGTCGGGGAGCTTCCCGAAACCACCCGCCGCGAGGCGCAGCAAGAGCTCGTGCGCTTCTTTGGGACGCCCCATTCCCCGCAGCGCCACCGCGAGATTGAACGCTGCGCTGGGGTTGGGTGACCGCTCGAGTGAGCGCTGGAATCGGTCGCGCGCCTCGGCGAAGCGCCCGCCGCGCATCGCGACTTTCCCCTGTTCGAAGAGCTGCTTCGCGTCCTCCGCCGCCGCGCGGTCGGGCCGCGGCTCTGCACCGACCCCGCGCACGACCAGCGCTGCCACGAGCACGAACCGGAACGCACGCCGCACCGTCAATAGCTCTCCCACATGGGCATTGTGCCGCGGGGGCGTCCGCTGGCCGCGGGGCGCGGTGCACCCTTGCCGGCCCGAAGCGCGGGCGGCGCCGACGGTGCGGGGGGCGCGACCGAGGGCGAGCTGGTCGCTGCTGGTTCCGCGCCGGCGGGCGCCGTGGCGCCGGCGCTGGCCGTGGTGGCGGGCTGCGCCGGCAAAACGGCCGAGGCTACCGGCGGCGTCTCGCGCCGCGCGAGCGCCCGGCCCCCGAGCGTGACCGCCAGGGTCGAGAGCGCCAGCGCGGCACCCGCGCCAAGCCCCCACTTCAGCCGCGACCTTGGCCTGGGGGCGTCGACGCGCGCGACGACGCCAGCGGCCGAGATCGTCGACGGGGCCCGCACGCGCTCCACGGCTTCGCGCGTGCGCTGGCGTTGCTGCTCGCGCGCGCCGGAGAAGTGACGCGCCAAGAGCTCGGCGGTGTCGGTGGTCTCGCCCGCGGACGTGAGCGCCGCGAGCATGGCCTCGAGACGCTGCGCGACCGCCTTCGCCGTCTCGGGGCGCCCCTCGCGCGACTTGGCCAAGAGCTCGAACATCAGCTCGACCAATTCGGGCTCGACGTCGACGCGAAAGTCGCCCAGATCGGGCGGGGGCTCGCTCAAGATGCGACGGGGACCATCGAGCTCGTCTTCGCCGCGGTAGAGGCGCTTGCCCGTGAGCAACTCGAACAGAACCACGCCGAGACCGAAGAGGTCGGCCCGGCGATCGGCGGGCTCGAAGCGCAGCTGCTCGGGTGAGATGTAGCCCAGCTTCCCCTTCAGGATACCGGTCGAGGTCTGAGTCGTGCGCCCCAACGCCTTGGCGATCCCGAAGTCGGTGACGCGCGCCACGCCGTCGAACCCGATGAGGATGTTCTGTGGCGAGACGTCGCGATGCACCAGGTGCAGCGGGCGCCCCTCGGCGTCGCCCTGCTCGTGGGCCGCGTGCAGCCCGTCGGCGACCTGAGCCGCGACGCGCAAGCAGACGTCGACGGGCAGCGGATGCGCGCTGCGCTGGGCCAAGAGCTGCGCCACGGACACACCCTCGACCCATTCCATCACCAGATAGGGGCCCTCGGCGTCGTGGCCGACGTCGAGCACGCTGACGACGTTGGGGTGTCGGACCAGGCCCGCGATTCGCGCCTCGTCCAAGAACATCTCGCGGACGCCGGTATCGTCGGCCAGCGCTGCTTTGAGCCGCTTCACGGCGAAGAGCCGCTCGAAGCTGCCCTCGAGGCGCACGGCCAGATCCACGCGCCCCATGCCGCCCGAGGCGATGGTGTAGAGCGTTCGGTAGGGCGAGCCACCGTGGGGTGAAACAGACACTGGCGCTATAGTCTACCACGCGTGTCCGTCTCGACCGCAGCGCTCACCGCCGGAACCCGGGCAGCCCTGATCGGGGACGCCGCTGCGTGCAGAGGCTTGCTGTCAGCGCTGGAGGAAGCGCGCGATGCGACCAGCCGCGCGTGGGCGCGGGTGATCCGAAGTGAGCTCGATTGGGTTGCCGCCGAGCCCTCGTGCAGGGTGCAGAGCACCCACGTGCGCGAGCTCTTGGCGGCGGCGCCGGCGAGCTGCGACGCGGCGATGGCACTGGTAGGGTGCGCGGCGCGGAGCGCAATGCTCGACTTCGACGGCGCCGCGCTCGCGGAGCTGGGGAGCATGGCCCGCGCGCTCCGCGGCCAACCTGCTCCAGAGCTTGCCCTGACCGGCACGTGGGTCGAGGCGCTGGCTGGCTTGCACCAGGCCGGCGCGTCCGAGCTGGACCTCGAGCACTGCACGCGCGAGGCGAGTCGAGCCGGGTTGGCGGCGCTGGTGGTCGAGCTGACGTCGACGCGGGCGCTCATGGCAGCGCACGAGGGTGCCACCGAACCGGCCCTGGCCCTGGCACGCCGGGCCTCGATGATGGCCCGCAGCGAAGGGATCCCACGGGTCGAGCTGTGGGCGAATCTGGTCTTGGCCCGGGTGCGGCGTCTGGCCGGGCAGCCGCACCTCGGCTTGCGCATCTTGCAGTCGCTGGGGGCGTCGCTTCCGGGGGCGTGGCGCGCGTGGCTGGACTGGGAGCGGCAGTTCTGCGGCGTGCGCGGCGTGCCGGCGCCCTCGGGCGATGCGCCTTGCGAGCAGGGCGCTCGGGCGGTCCACGCGCTGCTCTGCGCCGCGGCCCTGAGCGACTGCTCCGGGGCACTGCGCGCAGTCGACGCCCTGGCAGGCGACAACCAGCTGCTCTTCGCTTTTCGGCGCGAGGCGCTGGAGTTGGCCGGCGCGCTGCTACCCTCGGTGCCGGCCGCCACGCACGAGCTCGAGAGGTTCCGAGCCGGGCGCTCACCGGCAGTTCCGCCGGCCCTGAGCGGGCTGCGTTTTCGTGACGACGACGACGGGAGCGCTCAGGCCTACGTGATCGCCGCGCCGGGCGCAGAGGCTTGCCGCGTGCTGCACTGGGGTGTGGGTCTGATCGACGCCGGCGACTGGATCCGCGTCCCGGCGTCACACCGCACCAAGGGTCGAGTCGAGACCCTACTCGCGGTGCTGGCGTTGGCCGGGCCGTCGGGGCTCGACGAGGCCGACTGCTTTCGCGAGGTTTACGGCTTCGCGTTCGTGCCCGAGCTGCATCGAAGCGCTTTCAACGTGCTGCAGCACCGCGCGCGCGTTGCGGTGCCCGAGTGCGAGGCCGTCAAGGAAGTCGGCCGCCTTCGCCTGGGGCTGGCCTCTCGGGCCATCATCCCCGACCCCCGCGTGTGCCAGCGGGTCTCGGACCGCGTGCTGCAGCTCTTGGCCCAGCGCGGCGCAGCCAGCGCCAAAGCGGCCGCCGACGCGCTGGGCATCTCGCTACGCTCGGCGCAGGGCGCGCTGGCAGAGCTGGCCGGGGCGGGCGCGTGCGAGCCCAAGCGCGAGGGACGCAACGTCGAGTACGTCCTCGAAGACACCGTGTTCTCGGAGCCGACGCGCCGGCTGATGCCGAGGTGAGTCACGGATCGGTGAAGCACACGCGCCGCGGCGCAGCGCTGGGCTCGGCGGTCACCGAGCCGCGGCCCAGTTGACCGTCGTCGTTCGCGCCCCAGCAGTACAGCGACTGATCGTCACGAACGGTGCAACCGTGGCTTGGCCCGAGCGACAGGCGCGCCCAGGTCTGGGTCGAGTCGACCGGCACGACCGTGGGCTCGATCACCTTGTCCAGATCGGGGATTGCGGTCTGGCGCTGCCCGTTCGCGCCCCAGCACCAGAGCTTCTTCTCTTCGTCCAATGCGCAGGTGTGGCTGCCCGCGGCGTAGACCGCGACGAAGCGCTGCTGGCCCACCACCAGGGTGGGCGTCGCGACACGCGCGCCGAACGGCGTCTCGATCCCCAGTTGGCCGTTGGCGTTGCCGCCGAAGCAGTAGAGCTGTCGCCCCTTGCGAAGGGCGCAGGTGTGGAAGCGACCCGTCGCCACTCGTTCCCAGTCGTCGAAACACACGCCCGGCTCGCTGCCGGGATCGCAGCCGGCGCGCGCCGGCTTCGTCACGTCGTCGGTCCCGGGAACGCCGACTTGGCCGCCGTCGTTGAAGCCCCAGCACCAGAGCCGACCTCCGAGATCGATGGCGCAGCTGTGCTCGCCGCCGGCAGCGACCTGCCGATAGCCGTTGCCGACCAGCGTGGGCAGCTCGTCCGAGGACTTCTTTCCAAGCCCGAGCTGCGCGTGATCGTTGACGCCCCAGCAGAACAGCTCGTCTTTGGCGGTGCGCGCGCAGTGGTGGCGCGAGCCCGCCGAGACCTCCTCGAAGGTCGACGCGAACGCGATCGGCTTCGGCTCGAAGCTGGTGGCAGCACCGCCCAGCTCGCCCGCGAAGTTCTCGCCCCAGCAGTGACGCTGGGTGTTGTCCAGCACGCACGTGGACGCCTTGCCGGCGGCAAGATCTTTCCACCACCCGTTGGTCGACAGCACCTTCACGGGCTGGGGGCTGTTCTCTTGCGTCGCAAGACCCGCACCGAGCACGCCGTAGAGGTTGGTCGAGCTCAGACGGTTGCGCCCCCAGCAGCGCACCGTCTTGTCTTCGAGCAGCGCACAGGTGTGGTTCGCGCCTGCGGCGACCGAGCGGACGGGTTTCTGAAGCAGGCACGCGCCGGCCTGGCAGGTGTCGCCCGCGCAACCACACGTCAGCCCGTCGGTGGCCTGGCAGCTGCGCTGACAGGTGTCACACTCGCGGCACAGCGGGACGGCTGCCTCGGTGCTGCCCGCCGGCGCGGTGTCGAAGCACGCGCCTCGGCACTCGCCGTTCGAGCAGGTCCGCCCGGCTCCGCACTCGACCCCGGCGCAGCTGGCGTCGAAGCGCAGGGTCAGCGCGCGCAGCTCGCCCCGAACGAACCCCGCCCGAGCCTCGAGGGTCGCCAGCACCGCCTCTGCGGCGCGCAGCTCGGCGCGGAATACGAATCGACGGCTGGCATCGTCGCCGCTGGGGACGATGGGCACGCGCGCGAGCCGCTCGGACTCGGGCTCGAGGGCCTTGAGCCGATCGAGCACGATGTCGCCGTCGTCGCCCTCGACGACCACATGCAACGCGTCGGCCTTCTCCCGCAGCTCCGGATCGGCGAAGACCTCGACGATCACCTCCGAGACCGGCTCGGGTTCGCCGCAGGCGCCCGTGGTCAACGCGACGATGGCCGCAGCGGCGGAGAGCAGCCTCACGATGAGCGAAGCTTAGACCGACCACGCCTCAGCGGGTACGGCGCCGGCCGAGCAGGCCGAGCCCGAGCGCCGCCACCAACCAAGCCAGCGAGCTTTGGCCGGCGTTCGCCGGGGTTCGACAGCCGCAGCCCCCGCCGTCGCCCCCGCCGTCGTCGCTTCCGCCACCCGACCCCGCCGCGGCGCCGCTGCCGCCGGAGCCCTTGCCCCCCGCGCCGCTGCCGCCCGATCCGGCCCCTGCGCTGCCCGCGGCCCCGCTGCTTCCGGCAGCGCCGGCGTTGCCCGCCGCGCCCGCAAC
>JAKLKA010000066.1 GCA_023150915.1 Polyangiaceae bacterium | reverse complement strand
TGGCGGTGGCCGTGGCCGTTCCGGCTGGGGGGGCGGCGGCGGTGGGTGGCGCGAGGGGTGCGGGCTTCTTGCCGGTGGACTTCCCGACGGCGAGCACCACCACCGTTCCGACCGCGAGCACCCCCAAGAGGCCTCCGAGCGCATACAGCAGCGTGCCGAGCGGGCTGGCCGACTTGCGCTTGCGAGCCCCCGTCGTGCTCCGCGGCCGCTCGGACGTGCGCCGCGCGCGCGACTCGCTCACCGCGGGCATGGGCATGCTGGGCGGGATGGGCGGCGGCTCGGCGTCGGCCATGTTGAGCGCGACGTCCGGCGTGGTCATCAAGTTGGTGGTCTGGGGTTGCTCGGTGGGCTCGACGTGAACGCGCCCGCTCGAGACCACCATCAGCGCCGCCAGCGCCACCGGCCCCGACAGCTCCCGGGGCTCGGGCGCCAGCACCTCGCCCGACGCGCCCACGACCAGCCCCTCGGAGACGTCGATCCGCACCCGCAAGCGCGGGTTCTGGATGGTGACGCGAACCGCCTTGGTGGCCGAGGTGAGCCCGCGGATCATCCGGGCGGGCCCGGTGATCTCCAGGCGGGTGTCGAACGCGGCGCGCGAGTCGGCGCGCTCGGCCAGCGCGCGCTCGGGCTCGGCCAGGGCCGAGAGCGTGCCCAAGATGCGCTCGATGGCCGGCACGGCGCGCTCTTCCGACCAGACCTCGTTCCAGCGCACCACCAAGAGCGACGCCCAGCGCAGGCGCGTATCGCGCCGCATGCGCCGCATCAGCTCGTAGCCCTCGCCCTGGGCCTCGTGCTCGCCGATCAGCAGCACCGCCGGGTCCATGGTGCGGATGCGGTGGAAGCGCACTTCGCTGGGATCCAGATCGGTGACGACGACGTCGACCCCCCGCTCGCGCAGCTCTTGGGCGATGGCGTCCGCGCGGGCGGCGTCGTTGTCGGCCAGCACCACGCGCAGGCCCTTCACGTCCACGTGGGCTTCGGGTTGCTCGTCGTCCAGCCCACCGAGCAGCTGCACCGTCCCCGCGGCCCGCTCGTCGAACTCGTAGGTCAGCGGCTCGGCGGTCACCACGTGCTCGCGCACGCGCGACACGAAGTCGTCGATGGTTTCGGTGAGCGCCCGGCCGCCGCCAAGGACGATGCGAATCGCCTGGCCCTCGGTGCTGCCTTGTGCGCGCACGCTCAAGATCCCGGTCCTGAGCTCGTGCTCCAGGGCCCCGACCAGCTCTTGCAGCGTGGCCTCGCCCACGTCCCCCAGCGTCTCTGATTCGCGCTCGGGGATCTCGCGCGCCAAGGTGGCGATGCGATCCGCCATCTCGTCCATGCTGGCCGAGCGCGGGATGACCGCCGCTGCCCCGTGGCGGAAGGCGCGAAGGCGGCCCTCGAGCTCGGTGTTGTCATCCAGGATCGCGACCGGGACCACGCTGCTCTGTGGCGAGAGCGCCAGCGCGCGCAAGATGTGGTGCCCCGAGTCGCGGGCGGCATCGCCGGCGAGCACCACCAGGTCCGGCGCCAGGGCGATCACCGCGTCGGCCACCTCTTGGACCGCCGCGCGGACCACCTGCACGCGATGCCGCGCGAGCGCCGGCTCCAGGGCAGCGCTCAGCGTCTCGGGCGCGCCCACGATCAGCACGCTGGGCTCACCGGGGCGCCCCGCCGGCCGGCGACGCGCCAGCTCGCGCAGGCGGAAGGCGCGGGACTCGTCGCGCGCCGGCAGCTGGCTCAAGCGGAACGCGCGTGAGTCTTCTCGCCCCGGCAGCTGGCTCGCGCGAAACGCACGCGAGTCGTCGCGCCGGATCGGCGGCGGCCCGTCGTCGAACGGGGGCGGGGGCGGCCCGGGGTCGCGGGGCCTGACCCGCGCGCGGCCGTCGTCCGGCAAGCGCGCGGGCTTGGGGAACACGGCGGTGGGGTCGTCCCCCGATACCGACTCGAGCTCGGGCCGCGGCACGGGCCTGGGCTGATGTGCCGCCGGCGGCAGGGGGATGTTCGGTGCCCGGACCGTGGGGCGATAGTGCTCCGAGAGGGGGAGCGGATTCCGCGTCGGCTTGGACGACTCCAAGGGGTCGTCGCCGGACCCGTCGTTCGAGCTACCTCCCGGCATCTGTCCGGACGAGAGGATCGCAGAGGTTCGCCGCTGGGGCCAGATGAAGGGAGCGCAGTTGCGCTCACGGGGCGCGCACGAGCTCGGCCAGCGCCGGGTGGATCGCGCCATTTGTCGCGATCACGTGTCCCTCTGCCAGTCGTAGCGGACCGCCATTCAGGTGAGACAGCTGCCCACCTGCGGCGAGCACGATCGCCGCGCCGCCGGCGAGATCCCATGGGGCGAGCCGGCGTTCCCAGTATCCGTCGTAGGTTCCGTCGGCGACGAAGCACAGGTCCATGGCCGCGGCGCCGCAGCGCCGAACCGCCTGGCAGCGCTTCTTCACGCCCACGAACGTGGCGAAGTTGTTGTCCGGCTCGCGCTCGCGCTCGCGCGGAAAACCCGTCGCGAGCAGCGCCTGCTCCAGCGTCGTGGTGGTGCTGACCCGGCAAGGCTCGCCGTTGCGGAGCGCGGGGCCGCCGACATGCCCGCTCCACTCTAGCCCCAGCGCCGGGGCGACCACGGCGCCGGCAATCGGCAGATCCCCCTCTGCCACGCCGATGCTCACACACCAGATCGGATGGCCGTGGGCATAGTTCGTGGTGCCGTCGATGGGGTCGCAGTACCAGACCCGCTCGGCGTCGCGCTCCCCGCCCTCTTCTTCTCCGACCACCGCGATCTGCGGCGTGAGCTCGGTCAGGCGCGAGCGGATCAGTCGCTCGGACGCCAGATCGAACTCGGTGATCAGATCGCGCGTGCCCTTCTCGCGGATCGCCATCTGGCGTCGGAAGCCGCCCAGCGCCAGCGCGCCGGCCTCGCGGGCCACAGCGAGCGCGATCTGCCCCAGGGCCTCTGGCGTCACGCCGCCTTGCCGTGGCACTTCTTGAATTTCTTGCCGCTGCCGCAGTGGCACGGGTCGTTGCGGCCGACCCGAGGCCCTTCGTTCTTGACGGTCGGCCCGGCCAGCGCCTCGGCGTCGGCGAACAACCACTTGCCGTCGTGCTTCTCGAACTTCGCGCGCTCGCGGTGCTCCAGGCTCACGTTCTTGACCTTGTAGCGCGCCACGAACTCCACGGTGCCCCGATCGTCGTTCTCGCCGCCCGCGTCGGTGCCCAGGATCTCGAGCCCCAGCCACTTGCTGCTCTTGCTCCAGGCTTCGGTCTGCGCGCGGTCGACGTCTTTGCCGGCCTCGGGCGTGTGCGACTTCAGGATGAAGTCGACCTCGCCGAGCGCGTACGCGGCGTAGCGCGCGCGCATCAACGCCTCGGCGGTGGCAGCGGCTTTCTCGCCTTTGATGATCGGCAGGCAGTGGGACTCGGTGGACTCGCCAATTCCGCAGACGCAGGGCACGGGGTGTCTCCTTCTCACCAGAGGCTGGCTGGGGCGGCGTGAATGCCACCGAATGGTCTCACCGACAAGCGCGGCGTGAGCCGGCAGAGCGGGCCCCGCCCTGCCGCGTGGTCAGACGCGCCAAGGGGCCGGCCGGCGGCGAAAGCGAAACCTTGGCTTTGGCCAGCGCCCCGTGATCTATTATGCCCCTTTCGGCGCCGGAGGGATGATGTCGAAACCGATACCGACCGATCGGAGCGAGAGCGTCTTCGAGGACTACAAGCACGAGTACGACGCCAAGCAGGCGCTGATCGAGGCCAACCGCTGTCTGTACTGCTCGGACGCACCGTGCACCCAGGCATGCCCGACCCACATCGACGTGCCGGAGTTCATTCGCAAGATCGCCACCGGCAACCTCAAGGGTTCGGCCCGGACCATCTTCGAGGCGAACATCCTGGGCATGAGCTGCGCCCGGGTGTGCCCGGTCGAGGTCTTGTGCGTCGGCGACTGCGTCTACAACCAGATGGGCGTGCCTCCGATCCAGATCGGCAAGCTTCAGCGCCACGCGACCGACCGCGCCTACGAGCAGGGCTGGCGCTTCTTCGAAGCGGGCGCCCCCACCGGCAAGAGCGTGGGCTTGATTGGCGCCGGCCCCGCCTCGCTGGCCGCGGCGCACGAGCTCAGGCGTCTGGGCCACGCCTGCACGGTCTACGAGAAGCGGCCCGTGATCGGCGGCCTCAACACCACCGGCATCGCGCCCTACAAGATGCGCGCCGACCGTTCTGTCCAAGAAGCACAGTGGGTGCTGGGCATCGGCGGCGTCCAGCTCGAGACCGGCGTGGAAGTCGGCAAAGACCTCACGCTCGCCGAGCTGGAGAAGAAGCACGACGCGGTGTTCGTCGGCGTGGGCCTGGGCCCCGACACCCGCTTGGGCGTTCCGGGTGAAGACCTGCCGGGCGTGCACGGCGCCGTGGAGCTGATCGAGCGACTGAAGCTGGGCAAGCTGGAGCTGAGCGGCGTGAAGAGCGCGCTGGTGGTCGGGGGCGGCAACACCGCCATCGACGGTGTGCGCGAGCTGGCGGGCCTGGGCGTCCCCAGCGTCACGCTGGCGTATCGCGGCGCCGAAGCGCAAATGCCCGGCTACCGTCACGAATGGCTGGCGGCGCGCGAGGTGGGCGTCGCCGGGGCCTTCCACGCCGTGCCGATCGGATTCGAGGGCAACGCTCGGGTCGAGCGGGTGCGCTTGGTGCGCACCGACGCGCAGAAGAAGCCCATCGCCGGCAGCGAATTCACGCTCGACGCCCAGTTGGTGCTGATCGCCATCGGGCAGTCCACCTTGGGGCAGATGCTCTCGGGCCTCTCGGGCATCGGCGTGCAGAACGGGTCCGTCGTCACCGACGCCGCGGGCGCCACCGGGCGCAAGGGTTGGTTCGCCGGGGGCGACTGCCGGAACGGCGGCAAAGAAGTCGTGAACGCCGCCGCCGAAGGCAAGGCTGCGGCGCAGGCCATTCATCGTCACCTGGGAGGCAAAGATGCCTGATCTGTCCACCAACTGCGGGGGCATCCGCTCTCCCAATCCGTTCTGGTTGGCCTCGGCCCCACCCGCGAACTCGGGTGCGCAAGTGCAGCGCGCGTTCGACGCTGGCTGGGGCGGCGCGGTGTGGAAGACGCTGGGCGTGCCGATCCAGAACGTGTCCAGCCGCTTTGGCGCCATCAACTATTCGGGCACTCGCGCCATCGGCTTCAACAACATCGAGCTGATCACCGACCGCCCCCTCGAGGTGAACTTCAAGGAAATTTACGAGACCAAGAAGAAGTTCCCGAAGCATGCGGTGGTGGTCTCGCTGATGGTCGAGACCGAAGAAGAGTGGAAAGCGATCATCAAGCGCTCGATCGACGCCGGGGCCGACGGCCTGGAGCTGAACTTCGGATGCCCGCACGGCATGTGCGAGCGCGGCATGGGCTCGGCGGTGGGGCAAGAGCCGAAGGTCAACGAACGCATCACCTCGTGGGCCGTCGAGTATTCGACGGTGCCGGTGCTGGTGAAGTTGACCCCCAACGTCTCGGACATCTTGCCGCATGGGCTGGCCGCGCAGCGCGGTGGTGCTCACGGCGTGTCGTTGATCAACACCATCAAGAGCATCATTGCCGTCGACATTGACCGCTTCGTGCCCGAACCGCGGGTGGGCTCGCTGAGCACCAACGGTGGGTATTGTGGCGCGGCGGTCAAACCCATTGCCCTGCACATGCTGGCGCGCCTGGCGCGCTCCGACGACTTCAGCATCCCCATCAGCGGCATCGGTGGCATCACCAACTGGCGGGACGCCGTCGAGTTCATGCTGCTGGGCGCCTCGAGTGTGCAGGTGTGCACCGAGGTGATGCTCAAGGGCTATCGCATCGTCGAGGACATGATCGAAGGCCTCGACGAATACATGCAGAGCCACGGCTTCCAGACCCTCGACCAGCTGATCGGCAAGGCCGTGCCGGCCTATTCCGAGTGGGGCGACCTGGATCTGAACTACGAGACCATCGCCAAGATCGACGAGAAGAAGTGCATCGGCTGCCAGCTCTGCGTGGTGGCCTGTCACGACGGTGCACACCAGTGCATTCACCCGGCGAAAGAGTCGCCAGGGGCCACGGCCACCCGCGTGCCCATCGTCGACGAGAGTGAGTGCGTGGGCTGCAACCTGTGCAAGATCGTGTGCCCGGTGCCCGACTGCATCAGCCTGGTTCCGGTGGACAACGGCTTCGCGCCGGCCAGTTGGAACCAGCACCTCACCGGCGGCGCCACGCTCAGGCCCAAGAAGGGCGCCCACTAGGGCCGCCGATGCGGACGCTGATCGGGTTCCTGCTCGTCTGGGGCTGCGCCTCTCCCGCACCCGAGCCGGCTCGACCTGCGCCCCGGCCAGCGCCCACCGACGCGCCGCTGCCCTTGGCGCAGCCCGCCGGTGAATCGCCCGGCATGGCCCCGGTGGTGGCCAGCAGTCAGCCCGAGCCGCTCGCCCCGGAGGTCGCCCAGCCGCCGGCGGCGCCCCCGGCGCCTGCCTCCGAGCCTTCGCCGAGCGCGACCGCGCGCGATCCGCGTCGCATCGCCACCCAGCACCGTCCCCGCTCGCTCCTCATCTTGGAGCTGCAGGCGCTCGAGAAGCTGTACGCAGCCACGCCGAAGCGCTCCCCCGATCGGCCGACGCTGATGCGCCGGCTGGCCGAGGGGTACGTCGAGCTCGAGTACGCGGCCCAGCACGAGGCCGACGGCGCCAAGATCGTCGCCGCGGCACGCAAGCACGCGCTCACGTACTACCTGGCGGTGCGGTCCGAGTACCCCACCTACGCCAAGCTCGACGAGGTCCTGTATTTCGCCGGCTACGAGCACGAGCGCGCTGGCGACACTGCCAACGCACGCGCGCTGTATCGCGAGCTGACCCAGGCCTTCCCGGCTTCGTCGTTCGTGGCCCGCGTTCCCGAAAAGTGGCGTGGGCGCTGACCGGCGACTTTTACCGGCTCACTTGCTGCAGCCCGCCATCTCCAGACAGTTCGACTTGCCGTTGACGCAGTCGGCGATCGCTTTGTAGGGCCCCACGCAGGGGAACGCGGGGCACTTGTACCCACAAGCCTGGAGCTTGGCGCAGGCCTTCGCGCAGGCATCCGAGCTGCTGGGCGCTGGGGCCGAGGCCGTGGGCGCGGGCGATGCCGTGCCAGAGGCGGCTGTGCGCGAGCCCTTGGGGGCAGCGCCCGACGGCGGCTTGCCCGACGCCGCGCCCGAGGGTGAGGGTGCCGTGGGGGGGGCGGACGCCAGCAGTGGCGCGTCACTTCCGAGCGCTGCCGAGGCCGACCCGGCCGGCACCGACCGGTCGAATGCACCGATCAAGTAGGCCCCCACGACGCCCACGACTCCGAGCACCAACAAGAGAACCGCCGCGCCCAGCGTGACCCAGAGCGGTGCTGCGCTGGGGCGCCGCGGTGCGGGCAGCGAATCGATCCGGACATGGGTCGGCACGGTGACCCCCGCGCTCGGGGAATGACTCGTGAGCGCTCGCAGGGCGTCGGCCATCTCGGTCGCGGACTGAAACCGCTGGCTCGGATCCCGCGCCAGTGCACGCGCCAGCCAGCCGTCGAAGCCGGGGGGTGCGCCCGGCGCGGCGGGGATGGGATCGGCGCAGATCTTCAGCAAGAGGTCGCCCAAGATGGCACTGTCGAACGGGCGAAGGCCCGTCACGCACTGGTACGCGATCACGCCCAGCGACCAGAGGTCGCTGCGGTGGTCGACGTCGCTGCGGCCCCGCGCCTGCTCGGGGCTCATGTAGTGCGGCGTTCCCAAGACGGCACCGGTCTGAGTCAGGCCGGCCGTGGTGGTGTCGCCGGTGGCCAGGGTCTTCGCGATGCCGAAGTCGAGCACCTTCGCCAGCTCTTCGTCCTGGTTCTTCACCAAGAAGACGTTGTCTGGCTTCAGATCGCGGTGCACCACACCGGACTCGTGGGCACGGGTCAACGCGCGGGCCACCTGACTCACGATCCGCGCCGTCTCGTCCAGCGACAGCCGCGACACCCGGCCGAGGCGCGTGGCCAGGCTCTCGCCCTCCAAGAGCTCCATCACCAGATAGGGCGTCGTGCCTTCGACGCCGAAGTCCAGCACCTGGATCACGTGGGGGCTGCGCAGCGCCGCAGCGGCGCGCGCTTCGTTCAAGAAGCGATCGACGGCGCCCGGGGCGCTGGCCACGCGCTCGTGGATCAGCTTGATGGCCACGGGTGACTGCAAGAGCAGGTGCTCTGCGCGCCACACGCTGCCCATGCCACCGGCGCCCAGCTGCGACACCAGCCGGAACTTCTGCGCGAGCACGTCGCCGGCTGAAAAGTCCCGCGCCATGAGGTCGTCCGATGAAAATACCACAGGCGCCGGACCGCACGCCCCGCGCGGGCAGCGGCTCGGTCCGATTCGCTCAGCGACCGCGCCCGAGCTGGACGGCCACCAGCACCCAGCCCGTCAGGAATGCCAGCCCGCCGAAGGGCGTGATGATGCCCAGCTTGCGCACCCCGGTCAGCACCATCGCGTAGAGGCTGCCCGAGAACAGCACCACGCCCACCGTGAACGCCAGCGCGGGCCACTTGATCGCGCGCCCGGTGGCGTCGCCGTACAGCGAAACCGCCAAGAGCGCCACCGCGTGCAGCGCGTGATAGAGCACACCCGTCTGCCACACGCCGAGCTGGGCGTCGGTCACCCGGCTACGCAACAGGTGTGCGCCGAACGCGCCCAGTGCGACGGCCAGAAAACCCAGGCTGGCGGCGACACGGATCCACATCGAGGGCGATCTCTGGTGCCGAAGGCGTGACGGCGGAAGCGCTTGCCCGAATCACTTCTTCGATTTCTGCCTGCTCGGGTCGGTGCCCTTCTCGATGAAGGGCGCCGACGGCGCCGTGTCTTTGGTGCCGTCGTACCCGCCACCGCCCGTGCCGCCCCCGGTGTCGAGCGAGCCCTGGGGCCCCGCCCCCGAGCGGCACTCGATGGCACACGCCACCGAGAGCGAGTCGGCGCCGCACCCGCAGCCGGCCAGGCGGCGCACCGCCGCCGGGAGCCGAAGCTCGCTCGGATCGGGCAGAATCGAGAGCGAGACGTTCACCGCCCCCTTGTCCAAGAAGCGCACGAACGCGCTGCCACGAAGGGTGTGCTCGCCGGCGGCGATCTGGATCGAGGCCAGCACCTTGTCGAGGCACGCGTCGAACTTGGGATGCGTGCCGCGTGCAGGGGCCGTCACCTGGGTCTTGCCGTCGGGGCCCACCGCAAAGCCGACCCGGTGCAGGCGCGCGCTCACGGTCTTGTCCTTGGGGCAGGCCTTGATGGCGCCGACCTTGGTCTTGAGCTTGTCGCTCAGGCTGGTGCGGCGCTTTTCCAGCTCGCTGGGCGCTTCGGTCGGCACGCTCTCTGCCAGGGTGCTCTTGCTTCGGAACGCCGCGCCCGGGCTCGCCGCGCCGGCGGTGGTGCCCTTGTCGCCGAAGGGGCTCGGAGAGGGAGTGAGGTCGTAGGTGCGGGGCGGCGTGTACGAGAGCCCGCACGCGGGGCCATAGCCCGCGGAACAGGCGCGGCCGAGCGCGCCCCGCGCCCCGTCGATGTCCTTGGCTCCGCCCAGGCCGTCGTAGCGTGCGGCAGCCAAGAGCGCGCAGCCGTAGCCGTACTTGGCCTGGCACGCCTTCTCGAAGAAGCCCGCGGCGAAGCTCGGGTTCGAGGCGGTGCCGAAGCCGTGGCGGTGGAGCAGGCCCGTGCCCGCGCAGCTCTCTCCGTCGCCATCGGCGCAGCCCTTCTCGAGCAGCTTGAGCGCCGCGGCGTCGTCCCGCGCCACTCCGCTGCCCTGCAGCTGTGACACGGCCAGAAGCCGGCAGCCCGGGACGTGACCGCCGTCGCACGCGCGCTTGGCCAGCTTGGCGGCCTTCTCCCCGTTCTTGGTGACGCCGTCGCGCCCCTCGAACACCAGCGACGCCGCGTCGATGCAGCTGCGCCAGTCTTTGGCCTCGCACGCCCGCTCGAAGTCCTGCGCCGCCCGCGCCGGGTCTTTCGGCATCTTGGTCCCCGAGAGCCGCAGCGTGCCGAGGAAGCGACACGCGTTGGCCGAACCCTTGGCGCAGCTACCTTCCAGGCCCTTCACGCCCTGGGCGCGCTCGGCCTCCGACCCGCCGAGCAGCTGAGATGCCAAGAGCCCGCAGGCGTCTTCCCACTTGCCCTGGCAGGCGCGGGTGAACAGCGCCTTGGAGCGCGCGGCGTCCGGTGCGGTGCCCTTGCCCGTTTCCAGGTTCAGCGCCAAGAAGTGGCAGGCGCGCGCCTCGCCACCGCTGCACGCGCGGCCATACAGCACGTTGGCGGCGGTGGCGTCGCCGTCCTTCTCGGTCACCACGCCCAGGTTACTGCAGCCCCGCGGCCAGCCGGCCTCGCAGCTCTTCGAATACAGCTCGCGAGCCTTGTTCATGTCCTTGGGCAGCGCGTCGCCGCGATCGTAGGCGTGCCCCAGGTTTCCGCAGCCACGGGCGCTGCCGCCGGCGCAGGCCTTCTCGGCCAGGGTGGCCGCCCGTTCGGGGTCGGCGGGCACGCCGTGGTTGCCGAAGTACATGAACGAAGCGGCCGCACAGCTGCCCGCGTGCCCCTTCTCACACTCGGCGACGCACTCGGCCAGCTGGCCTTCGCGGCATTGAAACGGGCCGGCAGCGTTGGGCGGCGCGCACTTCCCGTCGGTCAGCACCAACCCGCGCGGGCACACGTCCACGGTGCCGCCCTCGTCCTTCGACGCCACCTCGAGGGCTGTCAGCTCCAGGCGAAGCAGCGCCGAGCAGGCCGGATCGGGGCTCGACGAGGTCGGGTTGAAGCCCTTGCACGCTTTCGCGTCACCGTCGCGGTTCTCGGTGCGCTTGCTGCTCTTGCTGGCCGCGCTGGCGCCGGCGCCCATGATCTCGACCGCGCCGCGCACCGAGCCCGACGAGCCCTGCTTCAGCGCGAACGCGCCGACGAAGGCGCCCCGCACGAAGTGGGTCGCCGCGGCACACCCGCTGCCGGTCAGTCGCTTCTTGTCTGCCGCGGCCACCGTGGTGCGCCGCATGCCGATGAGAATCAGACCGAGATCCAGCGAGGTGTCGCGCTGCACCTCGGCCGCGATCTTCGCGCCGAAGGTCGGCAGGTTCAGCTGGATCTCGTCGGCGCCCTCGAGCCGCACCACCTCTTCTTTCGGGCTGACGCCGACGAAGCCGTAGTCGCCGTCGATCTTGCAGTCTTTGATGATGCGCAGCTCTTTGCAGTCGTAGCTCACGACTGCCACCCCGTCCTTCATCACCGCTTCGTACACCGCACGCTCGTGAGCCTTCAGGTCCACGATCAGCGGCTGGCCGAAGTCGGCCACCGAGTCGCACAGCGTTGCCTGCACCTTGGGCGGATCGGGCCGCGCCACCTCGCCGCCGGCGCCGGGGCGGCAACCCCCCGAGACGAAGACCAACGCCGCGACCAGCGGCGCACCCACGCGTATCGTCCAGCTCATTGCTCGCTCCGTCTCACTGGATGCAGCCCACGCGACTCTTGGCGATCACCATGTCGTCGTACCACACGCTGCCGGCGCCGCCCTCGGTGATGTAGTTCTGTGGCCAGAAGGCGTTGAGCTTCAGGTCGGTGGTGCTGCGCCACTGAAGGTCCAGTGGCACCAGCGTCGGACTTGCGGGCTTGTACTGCGTGCACTCGGTGCCCGTGGCCTTCTCGGGGCAGAACTTGTCCTTCACCCAGTAGCCGAGCGGTGCCTTGTCGGTGAACTGAATCACCGATTGATCGTTCACCCAGACGCCCAGCTCGGCGCCCGCACCCGACCCGGCCGACGGGTTCAGCTTGATGTGCAGCTCGAAGCACTGCCACTCGTCCTTGGCGGTGAGCGCCGGGTCGTGAATCACCGAGTTGCCGTAGTAGGCGGTGTTCCCCGAGGGTTGATCCATCCACGAATGCATCTTCATCCAGTAGTTGTAGAAGTCCATCCGCGGGGCGGTGCCGCTGGTCATGGGCTCGAGCGAGACATGGAACCGGTCGTCGCCGTCGGGCTTCAGCCCGGCCTGGGGGCTCGGCCAGTTCGACGCCGGGTTGTAGCCCCCGACCCAGACGCCGGTGTGGTGCCACTTCACGCCGGCCTGGTACCGCGCGTAGTAACGCACGAACAGCTCGTCGTAGCCGGGGGCGAGCTTCTTGTAGAAGTCGACGGCGTTCGGCCCCGCGCCGCTGGCGGTGAGCTTGCCGCTGGCCTTGCCGCTGCTCTTCGCCGGCACGCTCGGGTCCAGCGCGATGGCGCCGGTGCCCTGCTTGCTTTCGTAGCGAGCGAGCAGCGCGCTCACCGTGCCCTCTTCGAAGCTCTCGACCCAGATCACGTCGGGATCTTTGTCGATGCCCACGTCGCCCGGGTACTTGGCGGCCAGCCCCGGCCCCGCGCCGCTCGACCCGCCGGTGCCGGCACCGCCCGCGCCCCCCGACCCGCCGCTGGTGCTTCCGCCGCTGCCGCTGGCGCCGCCCGACGCCGTGCCGCCCGCGCCGCTGGTGCCCCCGCTGGAAGCGCCGCCGCTGGAAGCGCCCCCGCTGGAAGCGCCGCCGCTGGAAGCGCCCCCGCTGGAAGCGCCGCCGCTGGAAGCGCCCCCCGTGGCCGGCGATCCGCCGCCGCTGTCCGAGCCACACCCGAAGAGAACGACCGCCAGCCCCAGGCTCCCCAGCCACTTCATCCGGCTAGCCTACCACCGGCTCGAGCATTCGGTATCCGTGGGCGCGCGCGAAGTTGATGTGCACGCCCGCGCACCGGGCGTCGTACCGGCAGTCGCCGCAGCGGCGGCTCTTGGTCATGAAGCCCGCTGCGATGAAGCGCCGGGTGTGGCGGGCCATGTCGACGCGCCCGTCGGGCCCGAGTGCTGCCGTGTCGAACACCGGCTCGCGGCGCTCGGGCTCGCGACCGCCCAGACACGCCGGGATGCCGCGCGTGCGCACCGCGGCGGGCAGCGCCGTGCACAGCGCTCGGGTGTCCACGTCTTCGCGCTGCTGGTCGGTGACGCGCTGGTAAGAGGGTGCGCAGACCAGAAGGCGCGCGCCGAGCGTCACCAAAGACGGCACCAGCGGCGCCGTCTCGGCCCGCAGCATCACCGCGATTTCGAACTCCCCGGGCCAATCGCGCACCCGCGCCAGGTCGACCGCCGTGGCAACGAAGATGCGCCCGACGGCGCGACCGCCGAGGTCGGCCGAGTCGAGGTCGCGATAGGATTCGAGCTCGAGCCACAGCTCGGCGTTCGGCGAGAGCGACGCCAGCGCCAGCGCCCGCGAGGCGCCTTCGGCCACGACGTGGGCCACCTTCGCGCGGGGCAGCGCTTCGGCACGTGGCGGGGGATCGACCAAGCGCAAGACCTCGACCTCGGGCAAGGCGCGGTGTTCGAGCACGCGATCGAGCCCGTCGCACAGCGGTTCGAGGTAGCAGCGCTTGCAGCGCTCGGGCTCGCGACAATCCAGCTTCTCCCCCAGGGTGAGATAGCGGTCGAACTCTTCGCGCCGCCCGCGGACCTCGTCGTTCAGCTTGTACGGATCCTGAATCAGCTCTTCGAAGCCTTCGGCGTGGGGCGGCGGGAAGCGGTTGAGCCAGATCTGGATCCCGGGCCGCCGCGCGATCGCGAAGGCACGGCTGAGTGCCTGCTCGTGCCCGTCGAGGTCGTAGAACAACGCGTCTTTGGCCTTGCCCCAGGCGTTGCCAAAAGGGACGACTTGCAGCAGGTCGAACTCGCGCACGCCCCAGTCGATGAACGTCTCGAGCATCTCGGGCAGATGCACCACGTTCATCTTGTTGATCACGATGTCCACGTTGACGATGAAGCGGCCCGCTGCCAGGGCGGCGCGCAGCCCGGTCACCTCTTGCTCGAACGCCCCGGGGGCACCCACCAGCGCGTCGTGGAGCTTGGCGGTGTGGCCGTGCAGGCTGAAGGTGATCTCGTCCAGGCCCGAGTCGGCGGCCCGAGCCAGGAACTCGGGATAGGCGAACATGCGCCCGTTGGTCACCGTCTGAACGCGGCGATACCCCGAGCGCCGCCCGAGCTTCACGAAATCGAGGAAGTGTGGGTGGATGGTCGGCTCGCCGCCCGAGAGGATCAGTCGGGTCGCCCCGCGCTTCCGCCCCTCGACGATCTGGGCCTTGATCTCCATCGAGGGTCGCACGGTGCCGTCGAAGGCCATCGTGTCCAGGCAGAAGACGCAGTGGTTGTTGCAGTCGTTCGTCAGCCGCACCCAGTTCTTCTGCTCGTGCGCGGCCTCTTCCCGAATCAGCGTCGCGTCCGCCACCGTGCTCCTTCATAGCGCAGCGCGCCCCCGGGGGTAGCTCACCCGGCCCGGCCCAGGGCAGCGCCACTTCGTGCTCCCCGGGTGCCTGCTGGCGGGGGGTGCGGTTACGACATCCACCGAGGGTTCGAACCCAAGGAGCTCCGATGGCGCTTACGGTCACGCGTGGTCTGATGTGTGCTTCGATGCTGGGATTGCTGATTTTCGCCGCGTGCGGGGGCGACGACGAGAGCGAGACGTCCAGCGGCACCGGCGGGGCGGGCACCGGCGGTGCCGCCGGAGACGCCGCTTCCACTGGCGGCGCCGCAGGCACGGGCGGGACGGGCACGGGCGGGACGGGCACGGGCGGGACGGGCACCGGCGGGACGGGCACCGGCGGGACGGGCACCGGCGGGACGGGCACCGGCGGGACGGGCACCGGGGGCGGGACCGGCAATTGTGGGATCTGCCCTGGCGGCTCGCCGGTGTGCGACCCAGCCAGCAGCCTGTGCGTCGAGTGCACCAGCGACGCCCACTGCGCGGGCAACGGCGTGTGCGACACCGCGGCCAAACAGTGTGTCGAGTGCAACGCCGACAAAGACTGCCCAACGGGCCAGAAGTGCGCCCCGTCGAAGCAGTGCAACGCGGCGTGCGGCACGGGCGGCGCCACCTGTGGGGGCGGCAACCCCGTGTGCGAGGGCGGCGTGTGCGTCGAGTGCACCAGCGACACGCACTGTGCCGGCCAGGCCGGCAGCCCGTTCTGCAACACCGTGACCAAGTCGTGTGTCGAGTGCAAGGTCAGCACCCAGTGCACGCAAGCCGGCGAGTCCGTCTGCACCAGCGCCGGCAAGTGCGTGCAGTGCACCAGCGACGCGAACTGTCAGAACGGGCAGAAGTGCAACACCGCGACCAACGACTGCGTGCAGTGCCTGTCGAATGCCAACTGCCCGACCGGGCAGAGTTGCTCGCCGGGCGGCGAGTGCAAGGCCACCTGCAAGGCGAACACAGACTGCACCGGCGGTGGCCAGCCGGTTTGCAACGTGAGCACGGGGATCTGCGTGCAGTGCACCGCCAACACCGACTGCAAAGACGCTCAGAAGCCGGCCTGCGTGGTGGCCACGGGCCGCTGTGAAGAGTGCAACACCGACACCGACTGCAAAGACACCCAGAAGCCTCACTGCACCGCCGAACACAAGTGCGACGAGTGCAGCGCGAGCTCGCACTGCAAGACCGGCGAAGTGTGCTTCGACGGCGAGTGTCAGGGGAACTGAGTCGGTCTTCGGTCCGTCACCGCCGTCACGGCGGCGGTGGCGGCTCGTACAGCCAGCGCGAAAGCGCCTTGGCAGTCAGCATCAGCGCCACGCCGATCACGAACACCGCGACCGCGACCGCTGCCAAGCCGAAGATCTCGGCCTGGGGAAAGGCGCGCGACAATGAAGAGACCGCGACCGGCACCCCGCCCGACACCACGAACCAGCCGCTCATCACCAGCGTCTGGAAGCGGCGCGGCACGTCGCCGACCAGGCGGGCCATGGCAAACGGCCCGACCAGGACCTCGGCCAGCCCCAGCGTGCCTTCCGCGGTGAAGGCGGCCCAGAGCGAGGTGCGCGCGAGCATCAGCGGCACGGCAGCCACGGCCGCCAGACACAGCCCCACCGCGACCACCAGCAGCGCGGGGAGCTCGAGCCGGCGCAGGTGCAACACCGCGAGCACCCCCATCACCAGACACGACCCCAGGATGACCAGCAGCGGGTTGACCAGGGTGAGCCACGACAGCGAGCTGCGCGACGACGCATCGAAGCTGAGGGAGCTGACCAGCGTGAGCAGTGCCACGTAGGGTGCTGCCAGCGCGACCAAGCCCAGCGCGCCCCAGAGCACGCGCCCGGTGCTGAGAGGGCTCGGGGCCGGCGCCTTGCGCTCACGGGTCAAAAACCAGGCGATGCCCAGCCCCGCTGCAAGCAGCGCTCCGAGCGCCGCAGCCCCGGCCGCCGTCGCGAACACCGCCGCAGCCCCCATCCGCGTGGTGACCACCCCGGCTGCCGTGGACGACGTCAGCGCCGAGGCATTGAGCACGGCATAGAGCAACACGAACGAAAGCGTGCGCAGCTGCTCGCGAGGGTGCCCGAGCTCGGAGGCGGCAACGGCAAAGAATGCCGGCTTGCACAGGCCCTGCCCCAGCGCGAGCACCCCCATGCCGACCCAGACCATCGGCGAGCCATCGCTCGCCGCGATCAGCGCGTACCCGACCACCGAGATCGCGACCCCCGCTGCCAGCGGCACCACGGGCCCCGCGGCGACGGCCACCAGGCCCCCCAGCAGCACCAGCAGCGTGTTCGCCACGACCTGGCCCGTCATGATGCTGCGAATGCTTTCGGAGGCGACGCCCAGACCACGCAGGTGCATGAACAGCGCACCGCGGCTCATCCAATAGGCCCAGCGCTCGAGGCCGAGCACCATCGGAAGCAGCGTCAGCACCAGCCCGACGCGCCATGCGTTCACGTCGGGTCGGGCGTCGGGGACCGTCATCGTCGCCCCATGCTAGTCGAGGTTTCTGTACTAGGCTGAAGCGCGTGCGCCGCCTCTGCTTCGCCCTGGCCGCCGGGACCGCGTCGTGGCTCGCGGCGGCCGAGCCCGCGAAGGCCGAGCCCGAGCCGCGGGCGCCGCACGTCTTGTTCGCGCCCCAGGCCGATGTGCAGCCCCGGCTCGAGTGGCGCTTCCGTCGGGTGCAGACCTGGGAGCTCTACGCCACGGGTGGCTTCGCGATCGCGGCGGTCGGCGCGTATGCCGCCGGGGCCAGCGCCGACCGCTGGAAGGGCGGCATCGGGTTCGACGACGATGCGCGTGGTTCGCTGCGCTCCGGCAGCTACCAGAGTCGCCGGAACGCCCGCGACGCCAGTGACTTGACGCTTGCGCTGGCTGTGGCGCAGCCCATGCTCGGCGACGGCCTCTTGACCAGCTACTGGTACCACCAGAGCCCCGACGTGGCCGAACAGGTGTTGCTGATCAACGCCGAGACCCTGGCGATCACCGTTGCCGTGCAGACCAGCGTCTCATCGCTTGCCAGCCGCGAGCGCCCCTATGGTGAAGATTGCGGGGCCGAGCTCGACCCCGAGCTGAACGACTGCGCGAAGCGGGACCGTTATCGCAGCTTCTTCAGCGGGCACGCCGCCACGGCGTTCTCGGCCGCCAGCGTGTCGTGCATGCATCACCTGCACCTGCCGCTGTACGGGGGCGGCGCAGCCGACGCCGCGTCGTGCGCTGCCGGCTATGCGCTGGCCGGCGCCACCTCGGCGCTGCGGGTGGTGGGCGACATGCACTACGCCTCGGACGTCGCCGTAGGGGCCGCCTGGGGAACGCTTGCAGGGCTCGGGGTGCCCTGGCTCTTGCACTATCGGCATCCGCAGGGGTCGCGGCGCAGCCCGGCGCGCGTTCATCTGGTGCCCCATCCCACCGGGGTCGCCATCGGAGGGGCGTTCTGATGCGCACGCGCGTCGCTCTGCTCGTGGCGTTGTGCGCCTCGGCTGCCCGGGCGCAGCTGCCGGCGCCGGCGCCGCCGCCGCACGACAGCGGGCTGCCGCTTCCGGCGTACTGGGAGCGCGGCGTGTCTCGCCCCTTCGTGGCGGCCACCCTCGAGCTGGGCTGGACCTACGTGCGTCCGGAGTTCGCCGTCGGTTTCGGCAGGCCGTTCCATCGCTGGATGGGCCTGGATCTGAAGCCGATCGTGACCACGACCGGCGCCGGCTTCTACGCTGGCCTGAGGGGCAGTGTTCCGTTCTTCGACCTGCGCGCGGGCGTGCGACACTTCGAGGCGTTCGAGCACCGATTGCTCCCCGAGCAAGAGCACCACGGGCGCGCCGAGCTCGACACCCCGAGGGGGCCCGAGCCCGAACCGTATTCCGTCGAGAGCGAGGTCTCGGGGTCGATCGCGGTGCCGGGCGGTGGGCCCTTCTGGCTCGCCGGCGTCTACTATTTGAGCAACGTGAAGCAGGGCTATCACCTGTACGAAGAGTCGCTGAAGGTCATCGTCGACCCGCCCTGGGTCTTCCGGCTGCGCTCGGGCTATGTCTGGCAGTTCGGGCCGCACGACGCCCTTCGGCTGGGCATCGCGGAAGAGATCCTCGAAAACCCGGGTCGACCGGGATACGTGATCCGCGCCGGCGTGATCGGCGGTGCAGCCCTCGGCGACAACCTGGACGTGCAGCTCTCGCTCTTGCCGGTGATCCACAGCCCCGACAGCCTTGGCTTGGCAGGCGCCGACTTCGGCCACCTGGGCGTTCGCTGGCGCTGGGCCACGGCGGGCCCCCGGCGCCGCCGCCGTTGACCCGGGCCAGGGCGCGCCGTCAGCTGGCGCCCTGGGGCACGATCAAGCGGATCGCCCGGGGGAGCACGCTCACCCGAACGTGCGCGCCGCACGCGATCTCTTCACCGTCGACCTGGGCAAAGACCGGGACCTCGCCCTCGTGGGCGAAGCTGAGCTCGAAGCTCGCTCCGCGGATCGGCTTCATGTGCTCCACGCCGATCTGGTTCAGCATGGCCTCGGTGATCGGGTTGCCGTCCAGGTCCACGATGGCTTTGCTCGCCCACTCGCGCTTGCCGCGGAACGCCACCAGCTCGAACTGCCCGTCGTCGTGCCGGCTGGTGCGGTCGAACACCCAGGCGCCGCCGTAGAGGCGCGTGCCCTTGATCACCAGGTCCGTCAGCCCGTGAAAGCTGTGGGACGCGCCGTCGACCTCGACCGCCGCGCTGAACTTGTCGTCGATCACCTGCGCCTCGAGGAACGTGCGCACGAGCGCGCCGGCGTACACCAGCTGATCGCGGTACAGCTCTTTGAGCGGACCGAGCTTCGCCACCAGCTCGCGGTCACGGTTACGGACCGAGAGCACTCGCGCTGAGAGCCCCCAGCCCGCCGAATCGAAGAACCACCACGCGCTGCCCGGCGCGCCGTGCTCGCCGAACGATTCGAGCCGCCCGGCGTCGAGCCGCGTCTCGTGGCCGGCCACCACCACCTCGACGTTCCGCTCCAGGGCGTCCTCGCTGGCGGCCAGCCCGAAGCTCTTGCCCTGGTCGTTGGCCGTGCCGGTCGGCAGCATGCCCATCACCACCTGCTCGGCCCGCCCCGAGTCGACGATGCCGGCGGCCACCTCGCGGAAGGTGCCGTCCCCACCCATGGCGACGATCGCGGCGTCGCCGGCCCGGACCAGCCGCGCCGCCACCGCGGCGATGGTCTTGCCGTCGGGTAGGGTGGGCAGCAACTCGGCCTCGATGCCGCGGGCGGCGAACAGCGCCCGGGCACGCTCGATGCGCGCCGCGTTCTTCCCACTTTGTGCCGTGGGATTACCGACCAGCACCAGCTGCTTCACCCTCGACAGTCTCTCACTTCTGGTCGCGCGCGAGAAGCTCGCCGCGTCGCGCGTGGGCCCTGGTGAAAGCGGCTCCGAAGAAGAACGCCTGGGCCGAGTAGTGCATCCAGAGCAGGAGCACCACCAGGCTGGCGGCGGCGCCATAGACCGTGGTGTCGCGACGCGCGACGAAGGCCGTGACCACCAGCGCGCCGGCGGTGAACAAGACCGAGGTCACGGCGCCGCCGACCAGGGCGTCGCGCAGGTTCACCCGGCCCCGGGGCAAAAGACGGAACATCGCCGCGAACAGCAGCGAAGTGAGCAGCAACGACGCGGGCGCCTCCACCAGGCGCGACACCGGCACTTCGAAGCCCGAGGCGCGGCGCCCCGCAGCAAGCGCTGCGTGCAAGAGCACGGTGACGGTGAGCGAGACACCGACCAGGAGCACCATCGCAAAGGCAAGCCCGCGGCGTTTGACCTGCCGCCGCAGGCGCTCGGCCCAGTCCCGTGGGTCCGGCTCGGGCGGCGTCTCCCACAAGATGTCGAGGGCGGTGGTCAGCTGCGAGAACAGCCGCGTCGACGCATAGACCAGCACCAAGGCGCCCAGCACGCTGGTCATGCCCGAGTGTGGGCGCCCCCGCACGGCGCGCACCAGCGACAGAACCGTGGCCGCGCCCGTCGGGCCGACCCAGGCCTCGAGCTCGGCCGACACCGTCGAGCTCGCTTGCTGCTCGTCCACCACCAGCGCGGCCAGCTCGAGCGCGATGACCAAGATCGGCACCACCGAGACCAACGCGTAGAACGCCACCGACCCGCTCATCAGGCGAGCACCGCGCTGCGAGAAGGTGTGGGCGGCGTCCCGTGAGAGGGCCCGCGCCGTGGCCAAGAGCTCGCTCATTCCCTCTGGTACCTCAAGAGCCACTGATTGCTCCCGCCGGGTCGGATCGGTCGCTCTTCGAGGAGCCGCAGCGGCAAACCTGCAACGTGCGCCCGGACATCGACCGAGCTGTCGTTGCGGAAGTGCTCGAACGCGCCGCTCCCCTGCTGGGCGCGGGCCCGTTGTGCAGCGCTGCGCACCAAGCCAAAGGCCCCGTCGTCCACCAGCACCAGGGTGCCACCGGGGGTCAGTCGCTCACATGCGGAAGCCACGGCGCGCCGCGCATCGGGCAGGTGGTTCAGACTGCGCAGGAACAGCACGTGGTCGAACTGCCGCTCGGCCCCGAGCTCGTCGAGCGAGCCCACGAAGATCTCGGCTCGAGGAAGGCGCCCCCGGACCAGCGACAGTCGCTGCGCGTCCGGATCCACGGCCAGGTACTGGAGCAGGCCCGACTCGGCACCGGGCCGAAGCTCGGCCGCGTAGGGCGCATCGCCAGCGCCCACGTCCAGCACGCGTCCAGCCAGACCCCGCAAGATCGCGCGGACGGCCGCCTCGTCTTCGGCGAACACGTCGTGACCCCGCGCGCGGAACGCACCCGGGCAGTCGCCGCGCCGGGCGCACGCCCCACACTCTGCCACCGGTGCAAGCGCCAGCAGATCGGCCGAGAAGTCGTCCGGCCACTGCTTCGTGCTCCGGTCGACGTAGATCTGACCCAGTGCCTTGACCCTCGCGACTTCGTCGTCGTCGAAGTCGCGGCCGTGGGCCACGAACAGTCGCATTCGGCCCTCGAGCCGCAAGAGCAGCGCGCGACCTGGGTTGGGGGCGCCCGCCAGCGGGCCCGACTCCGAGCTCAGCGGGCAGGCCGTGCCGGCGGGGCGCACCACGTCGCGCGCGGGCTCGAAGTCGAACGAGTTCGATCGCCGCGCCAAGCGTCACTCGCCGCGACGCTCGATGGTGGCGCCGAGCACATAGTTGTCGAGCTCGTCGGAGAGCAGGCGCTCGTCGACCCCTTCGGGCGCGCGCACGCGCAGCACGAACGCTTCTTCGGACTCGATGCGCTCGATCGCCGCGTGCTCGGCGAAAGCCCGAAGCGCCTCTTCGACGGCTGCCCCCGAGTAGAGATCACGGCGGAAGCTGAGCTCGATCACTCGCCCTCCGGCTTGGGCGCGCGCTTCTTGTACTTCTCTTCCCAGCTCATGGCGATGCCGAGCGGATCGTCGAATGCCTCGGCGTCCAGATCCATCTCCAGCAGCTCGTCGAGCCCGGCGGGCCCGGCCGCGCCGGCCAGGGCCTGGGTGGTCACCGTCTCCACCAGCCGCCGGTTCTCGTCCACCAAGAGCCGGCGCCACGCCTGGCCGAGCAGCTCGTTCTCGAGCTCGCCCGCCAGGTCGGCAGAGGCCACGGCGACATCCGCCTTGGGCTTCAGCCGCACGCTCACCCGGCCAGGGGCCGGCCGATCGAGGTGCACGTAGCAACGATCGATGAACACGTACGCCGCGCCGTAGATCGCGTCCTTCGGGTACAGGCTCTCGTCGAGCTCGATCACCGTCTCTGCCGGCTGTCCCTCGCTCATCGTGCGCAGAGCTTAGCTCGGTGGGCCCGGAACGGCGAGGGGCAGGCTAGGGCGTCCCCAGGTAGCCGAGCGAGCTGCCTCCGCCTAGCTCGAAGACGCCTGCTCCTCGCTCTTGGCGTATTGCGTAGAACGCTCGAGCTACTCCGAAGACGGCGCCAACGAGCGCGTGCGGGTCGCTCGCCTGGTCCCGGGAGAGGCGTCGGTGACAGTGGCCGGGGCGGTGACGGCGGCGGCGAGCGTGCGCCTCCGGGCATCACGAAGCGCGCGGAGGATCTTCTCGATGCGCGCCGCCGTGCGGCGGGTCAGATTCGAACGCTCTGAACCACTATGCCCAGGGATGGCGCGCGCGCGAGCGGGCCATCGGCGGTCAGGACGGGCGAGCCGCACTGCTCGGCAGCGGCGAGGTAAAGCGCGTCGTAGGCGGACACGTTTTGGCGGAAACACCACGCGCGTCGCAGCAACGTGCGGTTGGGTAATCGCTCGATCGGCCATGCTTCCAGATCTTCGAGCGCCTCGACTGCCCGCGCTTCGGGCAAGCGACCGCGCAAGCACTCTCTGCGCACGACCGCGAGAACCTCCGCGTCAAGTAGCTCGGGGGCGAAGAGCTCCGTCGCGTCCACCAGCATGGCAACCCTCTGGCCCAGGTCGGTACGCAGCAGGTACTCGACCGCGATCGAAGCGTCGACGACGAAGCTCAACGCTCTAGCTCCGCGTCGCGCGCGGATCGCTCCTCGTCGAGCGTCACCGCGGCGCGTCGCCCGAGATCCACCGGCTGGCGAGCCGCGAGTCGTTCGCGAAACTCCATGCGCTCCACGTCCCGGCGCACCGCCTCGAGCACGAACTCACGCACGGTTTGGCCGCGAGCGCGTGCGTAGCGACGCAGCTTGGCGTGCAGCGCGCGGGGGACGTTCTTCACCTGGACGCTCGACATGCTGGACACCTAGCATGCCAATGGCATGCCTGCATCCTCCTTCGCGCAGGGGCAGTTTCCACGGGCGACTCGCCGGTGTCGTGTGACGCGCTCGTTCACGAGGCAGCTTCACGTTTGGCTCGGAGCTGGGCGATGAACTCGAAGCCGTCCATGTGGTCGCCTCGCTCGAAATCTTCGACCCCGTCCTCGATGGCCTGAAGCAACCGAGCCTTCTCCTCTGGGGCGAACTCCTCGTCGTCCAGGACAACAAGCTCGACCTCTCTGCCTTCCGGCAGATCAGTCGGTTCGGCTCTCAGGACGACGCTGAAGCGCGTTCGCGACAACCGTTGCACTCGCACTGGGGCGGCTCGGCCGTGGCGCCGCAGTGCGTGCAATCGCTCGGAAACACGCCGAACGTCAGCGCCCACGCCGACGGCGCGCGGCTCCCGGTGATGAGGCTCTGCAGGCAGCGCGGGCAACGGTAGCGCCGCACCCAGGCGTACATCGCGAAGAGCGCGTGCATGATCACGAGAAACAGCCCGGGCAACGCGACGGGGTCCACGAACGCCATCCCGAGGAAACCGAGCAGCAGCGCCGCGAGGAGCAGGTTGTAGAGTCGGGCCGAGCGCCGGTACTTCCGCCAGGTGGGATCAGGGGGCGCGGGCTGGCGATGGGGGATGGAGAGCGGCGCGCGGTAGGGCTGAAAGGCGGTCATCGGTCACCGTAATGGGCTGATTGGTTGGCTCGTGCGTTCGCGTCACGGGTGGCGTTCAGGGCTTCGCTCCGGTGGTCCACGCCGGGAGCGGCGGGAGCCGCGCCCTTGGCCCTGGAATCGCTCGTCTGCTTGATCCCGAGCGGAACGTTTCCGACGGTCCCCGCGCTGTGAATCGCGTCCATGACCCGTAGGTGCTCGTCGTCGAGGGAGTCCTTGCCGTTCAGCGCCGCGGCCAGTGGGACGGTCGTGGCAACCACGGCTGCGATTGGCCCCGAGGTCCGCAGGGTCTCGACCGAACGGTTGTACCGTTCGACGCGCTCGGCGAAGCGTTCGGCGGCCGACCGGGCTTCGTTCGGAGGGACCCGCCGCCCGTCTCCCTGACGCATGGCCGGCCCGCTCACGGTGCCGACCAACGCATCGTAGGCGTAGCGCGCCGCTCGATGCTCCACTTCCAAGTCCCGGAGCATCTGCTTCGCGAGGGTCGCTTGGTGCTCCGAGTGCCAGACTGCTCCCTCGAGCCCTTCGCGGAAGATCCCACGCTTCGCATCCTCGCGAGCGAGCGACCGCAGGCGCGCGGCGTCCTTGGTGTGCACGTCGATGGCACGCTCGACCTGTGACTTCATCTTCGCGTGCTTGCTCTCGAGCGCTTGGATCCGCCTCTCGGCTTCGATGCGGACCGGGATGGGCGCCTGCGGAGCGCCCGAGAGCGGTTTGATGACTGGCTTCGGCAGAGGTTGCCGCGGAGCGACGAATTCGATGCTTCCGGGCTCCGGCTTGGTTCGAATCGACATCCCGGACTGCTGCGACAACGCGGTCCGAATCGTCTCTTCGGTTCCGCGGTCTTGGAGCGGCGGATGGCGCTGCGCTGGTTTCGTCCGCTCGATCACCGTGGGGCGCAGCCGGAACATCTCGGACAGGCGACGCTCGGCGTCCGTGAGCGGTGGGGGGACGGCAGGCTTCGGCTTGGCGCGCGCCGGCTCGACTCCGCGCTGCTCGTCGACTCGGTCAGTGGGAGCGCCCCCGGCGCGCGGCTTGGGACGCTGCTCGATTCTGGGCGCCATGGCCCCCTATCGGCGCCCCGAGCTCGCCAGTTGCCTGGTTTCTCTGGTTGCCCGCGCTTTCGGGCTCCCTTTCCATGCGCCGCCGCCTTGGCTTGATTCGCTGGCGGTGCCCCTGACGCTGAAGGACCTGCGGAAGCTGGCGGAGGTGTGCGCCGCCGAGCACGCCAACGCGCCGCAGGGCGCCGCTGGCCGGAGCGTGCTGCAGACCGCTGCCGAAGCGCACGAGCTCAGCCTCGAGCCGGAGCACCCGGTACCCGCGCCGTAAGGAGCGAGCGCTCCGGCGGCTCGGGTCAGACGTGCTGACCCACGGTGTCTGGGCGCGACGTGGCCATCGGGCGCGGGTCAGACTTGCTGACCCCAAGCGATTGACGCGCGCGTCAGGGGTCGACGACCACGATTCGCGTTGCGGGCCCGCGCGTGACGATGGTCGCTCGGCCCCCCAGCCAGAAGGCCGCGATCGGCTCGTCGTCGAAATAGGGGCGTGCAGCGTCTGCGCATGAACCCGACGGACAGTACGGTTCGCGACTGAATTCCGCGGCGCGCTCGAGCTTCGAGGACAGGCTCTTGCCCAAGAAACCGGTGTCCAGGACCAGCCGCCCGGTTGCCGCGTCCGCGCTGCCGTGGGCTGGCTGCACGCGCCGTTGCTCGCCGTTGATGGTCGTCCAGAACCGGTAGCTGACCACCGCCGTGTCTCCATTCCCTCGGAACCTGTGACGAATGCGCCAAGAGCGCCCCGGTCGGGACGCAGCAGTGATGGACACGGCCCTTCATCGGCTTCCCGGAACGCCCAGTTGCGGCATTTTTGGGGGCCTCGAGTGTGCGGTAGTTGGCGGCGACGACTCGGTAGAGCTCGCCGAGCTCCGGCCGCCGCCGTCGATACTCGACGCGTGCCGCGCGGCGGGTGGCTTCGACGAACACTCTATCTAGCTAGGGCGTCCCCAGGTAGCCGAGCACCAGCGCGCTCAGGCCTTTCGCGGCAAGGTCGATGGTGGATTTCTCCATCACCGTGGCGACCGTGGCGTTCAGCACCGTCCGAACCTCGCCGGCCGAGAGCTTGGAGATGTCCTGGGTCAAGAGCTCGCTGAGCTTCCTGTTCGTGGCAAAGCTCTTCTTGATCAGCGCCTGGCGCGCCCTGTCCAGGCCGTCGGCGGCAAAGTCCACCAGCGCCATCACCTGATCGTGGGGGATGAGCACGACCTCGGGGTTCTTCGCGTAGTGGGGGATGTCGCCCGCGGACTTCAGGAACTGCTCTACTTCGGCTCTGTCGCTCGGATGCTCGAGCAACAGCGGGATGAGCTTGTCGGTCTTCCACGCCGCGCGGTTCTGCTTGAGCAAGCGCTCCAGGGCCGGCGCGGCGAAACAGGCCTTCAACGTGTGGGCCAGGTGGTCTCGCACGTCGCTGGGCTCGGCCCAGCGCGCCCAGGCGTCGCGCCGCAGGTTCGAGACGCGCTTCGGGGTCAGCTTCAGTCGCCGTGCCACCTGGTGATTGCTGGCGCGCGAATCGATCACGCCGCTGTGCTCGAGGGCATAGAACAAGAGCAGATCGGTGTCGCGCTTGGCCAGCGACTGAAACCCGTGGGTGCCATACGTGCCGAGGAAGGTCTTGGCGAACGCCAAGAGGTCGGCTTCTTCCGCGTTCTTGATGACCTCTTCCATTCGGTCGCTCCAGAGCAGCGACCCGAACTTAGTCGTTCACACCGCGGCGTACGAGCCCCCACCGTTGCGAGGCCGCCACAGCCCTGCGATCCGCGAGCCCAGCACCGCCCCGAGGCCCGTGGCCAGGACTGCGAAGGTGGCGTACTTCCCGAGCCACGGGATGCAGCCGACGACGAAGAACAGCAGGCAGCCGAGGGCGAGGTGCAGGTAGCGGTTCGGTGTGCGGTGCTGGATCAGCGCCGCGCCCAGTGTCCGGAGCACGGCCACCACGCCGGCGTAGGTGAGCACCGCGACGCCCATGGCCCCGACGATGGCGAACGGGATGCCGATCACCATCACGCACAGCGCGATGCCGATCACCGCAGCACCGATCATCCCCAGCAAGCCCAGCGCGAACGATCGCGCGGGTCGCGCAGCGACCTCGCCTTCGACCCGTTCCATTCGCTCGCCGACCAGGGCCAGCAGCACCAGGCCCAGAACGAACAGCACGAGCGCGCCCGAGAAGGCGTCCCCGATGTCGCCCGCCAGGCGAAATCCCCAAGAAGTCAGCCCTTCCCACTGGTCGATGAGTGCCTGCATGATGCCTCCGGGGTGGCTTTCGCTCGGGGGCCCGGGATTATTTCAGCCGCGTGCTAGCCTGTTCGGCGCCGTGTACCGTCATGCCGGGTGGCTCGTCGCGCTGGTCGCGGGGTGCAGCGTCGACCTGGCGCCGCTGCAAGCGGCCGATGCCGGTCAGGCCGGGGGCTCGGGCGGGGTGGGCGGCAGCGGGGGGCTGGCCGGCACCGGGGGCAGCGCGGGCGTGGTCCAGGACGCGGCACCGCCCGACGCCGATTCCGGCGCCGACGCCGAGAGCGACGCCGATGCTCCGCAGGTGCTGTGCTCGGTGAACTTCGAGGCCACGAGCTGCTTCGCGGCCTACGCGCTGGTGACCAGTGGAAACGCCCACTGCGGTGGGGCGGCGCCCCTCTCGGGCCTTCAGAGCGCGTACCTCGAGGGCGGCAACTCGACGAGTATCTCCCAGACCTGCGGCACGGCCCCGAAGGACCTCTGGTTCGAGCTCTTGTTCGACCGCCGCAACGCGGGCACCGTCGTCTTTCGCGTCGGCGGCTGGCTGGCGACCGTCGGCGGCGCCCAGGTCAAGGTCGGCGCGGATGGAAACTGGGCGCTGCTCGAGTGCCTGGACGGGAAAGATCAGAACCAGTTCTTGCCCGCGGCGCAGGACACCGCCTACGTGCTCACGCTCAACGTGAGCCCCCTGGGGCTCGCGTCGCTCTGGGTGCGCAAGAAGAGCGGGCTCGGTCCGCGCGGGCCCGCCCAGGTCACGCTGCAGTGCGCGCCCGCGACCAAGACCATCGGCTGGCAGGCCTACGGCCCCGCCACCACCATCATCGACGACGTTCGCATCACCGACAGCCCCGCCGGGTTGCTCTATCCCTGACCGACAGCGCCGCCGCGCCCCCTGCGCCACGTTGTGCCATCGGGTGGGGCTTCTCGGTGTTGGCCGGCGTTTCGCTTCGGCACGCCGCTTGCTGTTCGTCCCGGCCATGATTCGTGAGGCATCGCTGGTTGGTTTGGCACTCACGCTGGCGGCGTGCGGCGGCTCGGTGGAGCAATCGGGGGGCACCGGCGGGTCCGGAACCGGCGGCTCGGGCGCCCTCGGCGGCGGCGGCTCCGGGGGCGGCGTGGCCGGCGGCGGTTCCGGCGGAATGGCCGGCGCGGGTGGGGCCGCCGGCAGCGGGGGCGCTTGCAACCGGACGCACGACACGCTGTCCGTGAAGATCTCGCCTGCCACGTCCGAGAGCGGGCCCGAGTGCTCGATGGGGTCGCCGGTGAAGTGGGAGGTCAACGGGCAGGTCGTCAAGTCGTCGGGCGACACCTTCGTGCTCGACAGCTGTCCCCCCAACGCCGACTGCATGCCGATGCACGACGTGGTTCAGATCGTCGGCGTGCCGCTCGATCTGCCGATGGGCACGTTCGTGAAGGTCAAGTACGCGCTCAACCCGGCCTGGGGCGGCTGCACCAAGGAGCTCAGCGTCCGCAACCTGCCCGAGTGGGGCGGCGAGAAGAACCCGGTCATCGGCGACAGCGGGCTCTGGTTCGCGGGTGTGGATGGCCAGAAGCAGCACCCGGATGCGCCCTTCTCGGTCAGCACCATCGCCCTGGGGTGCAGCCCCGGCGCGCCGAGCTGCGGCGGCGTGGCCGACGACTTCGCCTTCTCCTTCAGCGTCGGCCCAGGCGACCCGGGCGCCGTGGTGTACATGGGTCAGACCGCCACGCTCATGGGCCCGCAGGCCATGGCGGTCCGGAACCTGCGCTCGTTCGAGAGCGGCGCCTGCGACGACTACTGGAACTGGGCGTGGTGGGCGCGCCGCACGCCTTGGGAGAAGTGAGGGCGCCGCGTATGCTCGGCACATGGTGTCCGCGGTGGCACTGCGGGACGACGTGGTGGCCCGGCTTCGCGCGTTCTTCGAGTCGGAACCGTGCGATCTCGCTGCCGTGTACTTGTTCGGCAGCGTCGCTCGCGCTTCGGCGCGACCGGGTAGCGACGTCGACCTTGCCCTGATTCGCATCGAGCCCGTTCCCAGCCCTCTCGGTCGGCTTGGAACCGAGTACCCCCGGCTTTCGGGGAAGCACAGCGACGCCTAGCGCCCCGCGCGGCTCCGGGCGACACTTGCCCCATGGTCGTAGCCGAGCTGGCCGACGTCGGCCTCTTCGGGTCCATGGATCGCTACGGCGACCTCGGGATCCACGCCGTCATCGATCTGGCCAAGAGCTTCTCTCGGGCCGAGCTCGAGGGCGCGCTCGGTGCAGCGATCCGCGCGTTTCCCGTGCTCGGGCGTCGCTATGTTCCCGGCTTCTGGCGCGACCGCTGGCAGAAGGTCGAGGGGCCGGTCGGGGACGCAGTGCACGTGCTGCCCGAGCCGAGCGATCTCGAGGCCGAGACCGAGAGATGGGCGCGTCGCCCCATCGACTCGGCGCGCGAGCGCCCCCTGCGCCTGGTGAGCCTCGCGCGCGGCCAGGGGTCCCGGCTGATCCTCAGCATCACGCACCTTGCGGTGGACGGCGGCGGCGTGGCAGCGGTCGGTCACGTGATTGGCGCGCACCTGTATGGCCAGGCGCCTGCCTTGCCGGTGGACTCGCGCCGCAGCGTGGGCAGCGTGCTCGAAGGTCTGCGCTGGTACCACCTGCCGGTGTTGGCGCGCGACGTGGCCGGCACGCTGGCGCTCCCCCTCAAGACGTGGACGGCTGCCAAGCGTGAGCGCCACTTCCCCACCCGCGCGTCGCAGCAGGCCATCTGGCGCCATGTCACCATCCCAGAAGGCGACCTCGAGCGCATCAAGGCCCGCTGTCGGCCCGCCGGCGCCAGCATCAACGACGCGCTGATCGCCGCGCTGGCCCGCGTGGCAGCGGGCCGGTCCAGCCGCGGCCCGCTGGCGGTGATGTACACCATGGATCTGCGTCGCTACGCCGGCGCCCCCCGGCTCAGCGCTGCCAACACCTCCAGCATTCTCTCGGTGATCGTCCCGCGCCAGGCCGTCTCGAGCCTCGAGTCTGCCGCGCGTGCCGTCGCGAAGATCACTCGCCGCCAGCACGGCGGCCTCGCCGGCCCGGCGTTCATCTTGACGCCGCTCGCGCTGGCCCTCGGCACGCCCCACGCGTGGGCGCGCCAGCTGACCCGCTTCCTTCATCCGGTCTTGATCGACCTGCCGCTGAGCCGCGGTCTGGTCTTCACCAACGTCGGCCGCATCGACCACGGGCTCGCGGCGTTCGGCCCGGACATCCTGCAGCTGCGGATCATCGGGCCCAACATGCACGGGGTCGCCGTCCCCGCCGTGGTGGCCTTTGGCTACCGCGGCCAGCTGCACCTCGAGCTGTTCGGCGCCCCGGGCCTGGCGCCCGAGGCACTCGAAGAGCTGGAGCGCGAGCTCTGCGCGGCGCTGGAGCTATGAGGGCGCGCACCGGGCTGGCGGTCGCCGTTCCGCTTCTGGTCGGCGCGGCGCTGGCCGCACACTTCACCTCCAAGCAGCGCCGAGAGCTCGCCGAGATCGCACGCCTCTACAGTCGCAGTCGCGCGTGCCTGGTCGGTGACGCGCCCGTCCCCGACATGCCGGCCCACCTGCGGGCGATCGCGCGCGCGCAAGCAGCGCTCGGCCCCACCAAGATGCCGTGGCCGGGGCGCTGCCAGTCGCATCTGAAGGCGCTCGCCGAGTCGGCGCTGGCTGAGCGGCGGGCCGCGGGCCTGGTGCTCGACACCCAGCGGGCGCTGGGCGCGCTGG
The DNA here is from genome assembly GCA_023150915.1 of Polyangiaceae bacterium. Classification (GTDB taxonomy): domain Bacteria; phylum Myxococcota_A; class Polyangia; order Polyangiales; family Polyangiaceae; genus JADJKB01. The sequence continues at coordinate 6,729 of JAKLKA010000066.1, read as the reverse complement.
AGCGCGGCGAAGACTTCTGGCCGATCCTCGAGGCCATGGACCGCGCCGCTTCCGCCCGAGGCATCGTGATCGTGCCGGTCGAAAGCGACGTGCTGCCTCCTCCGACGCCGATGCTACCCCAGGCGCAGCTGGTCGGGCTCACGGCGGCGCCCCGGGGCACCCGGGTCACCCTCGACACCGAGGCCGGACCGGCGATCCGGGTCGGGCCCTCGAGCGATCGGTCGTGTCGCCCGGACGACGCGTGGCGCACGATCCGCTGCGACCAGCCCAGCCCGAAACCACCGCTGGCGCTCGCCCTGCTCTCGCCCAAGGGCCCCGGCTCGCCGCTCGAGCCCAAGTTGATGGTCCGCGAGGGACCGGAGCTCGCGCTGCCCGAGCTGCACGGGCGCGAGCCGTGGCAGATGCGCATCGCGGGCGATTGGCTTCTCTGGGTCGACGGCTCGCGGGGCGTGCGGGCGCGCCGCTTCGACGCGGGGCCGAGGAGCTTGGCTGCGCCGGTGCAGATCGCCGGCAGCGCCAGCGGAGTGTCCTTCGTCGACGGGTGCCGCCGCGCGGCGGGGCCGGTCGTCGTGCTGGGCCGCCCCGGGGAACCGGCCCACTCGTCCCACGACACCGCGCTGGTGCTGTTCGAGGACGGTGGCGTCTGGAAGAGCGTGTCAGCCGCCGACGTGCGGCTGTTCCACGATCCCGATCCGGTGTACCGGCGCGCGCGCGTGAGTTGCGACCAGGCCGGCGTGTGGCTCACCTGGTCTTCCCGCGAGGCGGGGCTTCACTTCGTGCGCTGTACACCCAGCGGGTGTCGCGCGGGGTCGTGGGCGATTCCCGGGATCTCCGCCGAGAGCGCGCACGTCGCCGAGCTCGGCGACAAGGTCTTCCTGGTAGCGAGCCGCCTCGCGCCCTCGTCTGCGATCGTGCTCCGCACCGGCGCCATCGATCGGATGGCCAGCGCGGCCGAGCGCTGCATCGCCGAAGGCGCTTGGGCCGCGGCATCTCTTGCGCAGCGCGACGTGATGCTGGTGGTGGCGCGCGGCGACGACGCCGCCGGCAAGGTCGGCGCGTTCCGCGTCGATGTCAGCGAGCGGGTCGAGAGCCTGATCGCGGCGCCGTAGTCAGTACGCCACACCCGACAGCGGGCACTTCTTCTTCATGGCTTCGCAGTTCGGCGCCGGCGGCATGCAGTTGATGGTCTTCGGGCAGCTCGCGTCTTGCTCGCACCCGCACCCGCAGGCGTTGCTGAAGGCCGTGGTGTTCCCGGTGCATGCGTACTTGATGGCCATGCAGTCTTGTGGGCTCTTGCCGATGTAGCTGCGCCACCACTCGTTGCTGGGGTTGCAGGGGCAGGCCATTTCGGTGCAGCTCACGCCCTGCGGGGTGCACGAGCACTTGTTGCAGCCGTCCAGCGCCGGAAAGACTTCGCCCGCCTGGTACTCCTTGCCTGCATACACGCAGCTCGAAGGGCAGATCCCGGACGTGCACGCCACCGCGCCGCCCTCCTGACACATGCAGGCGTTGCAACCGTCACCCGCCGGGAACTGCTCGCCGGGCTGGTAGGTCTTCCCGTTCCACTCGCAACCCGCGACGCAGTCGACCAGGGTGCACTCTACCTGACCGCTGTCGCACGAGCACTTGTTGCAGCCGTCGCTGGCGGGAAAGGTGGCACCCGGCGGATAGACCTGGCCGTCGTAGACGCAGCTGCCGCAGGCGGCGCCGCTGCTCGCCCCGCAGCCCGCGGTGCCGCCGTCGGTGATGCCGCCGCCGGTGCCGCCGCCGGTGCCGCCGTCGGTGATGCCGCCGCCGATGCCGCCGGCGCCGCCCGAGCCGGCTTGGTCGGTCGAGACCGAGCCGCCGCACGCAGCGGCGAGCGCAGCAGACACGAAGACCGCGGACCATGATCGAACTGTCGGCATTGGCTCACTCCTGTGCCAGCCCGAGGCTGGTTTCACGACTCCGAGGGCCACGATGAAAGATCCGTGCCGCGGTCACAGCTCGGGCAGCCACTGCCTCGCAGTCGGCGGCTCCGCGCGATCGGTCGTGGCCACCGGCACGCCCCACACGCGGCCCACGTCGAACGCTCGCTCGATGAAGGGCGCTGCCAGCTCGGGCACCGGAGCGGGCACGCGGCAATCCCCCAGCGCGGGGCAAAAGCCCACGGCTCGGGCGCCCAGCGTGTGCGCCACGCGGATCACTTCTGCCGAGTGCCGATAGTTCGAGCGCGTCAGGCGGTACACCACGGAAAACGGGATGTGCTCGGCGCGAGCTCGCCGCAACCCCAGCACCAGCTGCCGGAAGCCCGGCGCGTGGTGGTCGTGCATCGCCTCGGTCACGCCGAACACTTCGACCCAGAAGCCCTGCGGCGGCCACGGTTCGCGGCTCGCGAGTCGTTCGGCGGTCAGCTGGACGATCACACCCGCACGTGGCGTCGGGGTGCCTCGCGCTCGGCCAGCGTGACGAAGGCGGTGCGCGCGGCCTGGGCCTCGTTGCCACGGATGACCTCACCCAGGGCCATCGCGCACAGCCCGTGGTCTTCGTGAGTGCCCGTTGCGCCGTCGCCCTGGTTCGCGACGAAGATCTCGAAGTGCTCGGTGATGGCCGGGCCGCGGCTGGCCCCGGGCGATGGGTCGCGCGCGCACACGTCGAGCTGGAACTCGGCACCCGCGGCGTCGGTCAGCACGATGCTCGCCGCGCCGCCCTCGGGCTCGATCAGACGTTCGACGCGCCACCGCCCGAGCGCCGAGCCCGCCGCGAGGGGCGCGACCAGCGCGGCCAACGGCGGAAGGCTGGGTCGGGGGGCCGCCGGGCGAACCACGGCCGACCCGCCGGCGCCCGAGGCCGCGATGCCGGCGCCGGCGTAGCCCAGCAGCGCACGACGACTGACCGACGACGAGTCACTCATGCCCGAATGGTATCTGTCGCGGGGGCCCTTCGCCAGCCGCGTGCACGCGGGCCGGCCCGGCGCGGCGGTGCCTGGCCTGGTGACGGCGGCCTGCCGGCCGTGACACCCTCGCGAGCGAGGCCCCCATGGCGATGTCGGCGAGTAGACGATGGCGTTCCGTTCTGTGGCTCGGCGCGCTCTTGGCCGCCCTCTTGGCGTGCAAGAAGAAGAGCGCCCCGGACCCGACCCCCGTGGCCACCGAGTCTGCCGACGCCAAGCAGTTTCGAGAGCTGGCGCCCAAGGTCAGGTCGCTCTTGGGCAAGCTGCCCGAGCTGAGCCAGAAGGCCAAGAGCGAGCCCGCGGTCAAGAAGGACCAGCCGCTGACGGCCAAGCTGGAGCGCGACAAGGTGATCATCGTCGGCGACAAGTGGCTGACCGACGTCCATCGCAGCCCCGGCGAAGACGAGATCGACATCGATGACGCCACGCTGTCGCTCTGCGCGTACGCCGTCGACAAGAAGGTGGAGAGCACCAAGGACAGCGAGGTCAAGGACGACGTCAAGTACATGGGGCAGTGCCTGGCCTGGGAGTACATCGCCGTGGTGCGCCCGCGGAAGATCACCATGGCCAAGATCAAGATGGCCTCGAAGAGCTTCGACCCGGGTGAGGTCGAGGGCGACCTCTTGCTCTTCGCGGTGCCGGCGGCCGAGCTGAAGGCCCGATATCGCTTTCGCACCACCAACTCGGACAAGCTCGAGTGGTTCGAGGGCACGCCGGAGAAAGAGTGGGCGGACAAGTCGAAGCGCGACCTGGTCGAGAACCTGAAGGGCGTGATCGAAGAGCGCTTCGCCCTCGAGCGTGACTCGATGGGAAAGTGAGCGACGCGGCGGCGGGCTCCCCCGGTCACTGCGCCAGCGCGGCGATCTGGCTCGCGGCGCGCGCCTCACGGCTGCTTGGCGAAGAAGTAAATGGGCTGTTGAGAGCCCTCGCTCACGGTGTAGTACCCGGCGCCGTCACTGCCGAAGCACACCGCTTCGCCCTGCGGCTCGGCATGCTGAGGCACGGGGCAGGCAACCCCTTGGAAGGCCTGGGCCACCGACATGCCGGCGCCGCGCCGCCACAGATAGAGGCTCGAATACGTCCGGATCAGGATGGCGTCGCCGCTCGGAGAGATCTCGCCACCCGTGGTGGCGGCGCCCCCGGTGAGCGGCGCGGTGCCGAAGGTGAGCTCGCCCACCTTCTCGAGCACGCCGCTGGTGAGCGGCGACTTTGCGCGGAAGATGGGGCTCTTGCCCGAAGAGGCCTTGACCACGATGAAGGCGTCGCCGCCCACGGGATCGACCAGCAGCGTCTCGGCGTTGTGCGGGCCGTCGGGGTAGGTGTACGTGAAGGTCTCGACTCCGCCGAGCGTGAGGGTGGCGGCTGGCCCGGTGGTCGCCACCTTCGGCTCGGCCACGCGGTAGAGCCGGATGTTCGGCCTCGTCGACGGGTTGTCGCCGATGTCGCCGACGTACAGGTACACCTCGCCCGATGCGGGGCCCGGGCCGATGGCGATGTCCTCCCAGTCTGCGGCCTGCGCCCCGCCCAGGGTGTAGACGCCGCGATGCGCGCCGTCCTTCGTCATCGCGTAGAGCTTGGGCTGGAAGCGTACGAGATCGACGGACGCAAGGTGTTCGATCTGAGCTTGCCGCGCCACCGGCAGCGGCTGGAGCAGATGGCATTGCTCGTGGACCCCGCCAGACCCGATGCGCCGCGCGAACACTGGCTGGAGCCCTGCTCGGCGATCTTGCAGCGCACTCAGGGCGTTCCGGAGGTGACGGACGACAACATGGCGACCGAGGTGGCCCGCGCCTGGTGGCGCACGCCCTGACATGCGGGCCTGCGTTCCGTTCGCGCTTTGCTGGGGCCTTGGCCCTGTCAGTAGCTCATGCCAGCGGCCACGCTGGCCCGAATTCCGGGCGTCCGCGCCAGCACGAAAAGGCGCGCGGGTCGGGCGTTGTCGAGGGCCACGGCCGAGAGCGTGAGCACGCGACCGGCGACCTGATGGTTCTTGAAGTCGGCCACGTGTGCCGCTGTGGTCGTCACCTCGAACACGTCGACCACGGTGAAGTCGTCGGGGACGGTGACGCTGACGCTGGGCGCCGTCGCCGCGAAGGTCCACGGGGTCGAGACCAGCGCGCAGCTCACGTCGCTCGGGCCCGAGCTGGTCGCGATGTCGATCACGGGCACCACGATGGCGTCGCGCGAGCGGATGGCATCGACCAGGGTCTTGTCGTCGGACTTGGCCATGCCGGTCAGATCGCCCTCGAGCAAGTGGTGGCGCACGCCCTGCAGCATGCGCCCCACCTGACTCATGGCGTCCCAGCTGGCGGGGTTCGACTGCGCCTTCTCCATGTTGGTCTGGAACCACATGAAGCCCTTGCCGCCGGCCGCGATCACGCTCAGGGCCTGCACCCAGATCTCTGCCGGCGTGGGTTGCGCCTTCCACGCGCTCACCGGCGAGAGCCCCTGCGCATACAGCCAAGTCGGCAGCGCCATGTGGTTGTTCCGCGTGTTCTTCAGATAGTCGAAGGGCATGCGCGGCGGGGTGCCACCGCCCCAGGCGGTGATGTGGGGTGGGCACCCGCCGATGTACACGTCCATGCCCTGGATGTCGTCCGTGCCCGAGAAGGTGCCGTTGTTGCCGTTGGTCTTGCCCCCGTTGTACGTCGGGCGCGCCGGGTACTTCGCCCACAGCTCGTCGACCTCTTTGGCGATCGCGGCGGCCACCGAGTGCCCGTTCGAGTCGTAGATCTGCCCGTCGGACTCGTCGCCGGTCATGAACGCGGCGACGCCGCTCGCGTCGGGGATGCTGGTCGAGAGGCCCGTGCTCGCGCTCACCATCAACTGGAACTTCGCGCTCTGGGCTGCGCTGGCGATCACGGCGCCGGGGTCGAAGGTGCAGCCACTGTCCGACTTGGGCCCTGACAAGAACAGGGTGTCGATGCCTGCCGCAACGTGCTTGTCGTAGTTCGTCGTCTTCGCCTGGGGGAAGGGGCAGTCGCTGGTGTTGTTCCAGGTCACGATCGGAAAGTGCTCGGGCAACACTCGCCCCACGCCCACGGCGGCGGCGGCGGCCTGGTACTCGGCCACCACCGTCCACGCCTCGCCGGCCTTGGCGGGCTGGCACAACGGCAGCGTGAGCATCGCCGCAGCGCCCGGCGCGATGGTCTTCTGCGGGATGCAGGCGAAGGGTGTCACGTCGCGCTGACCCACCAGAAGCCGCGTCAGGGTGTGCGGCTGGCTGTCGGCGTTTCGCAGGTGAATCACCAAGGTCTTGTGGTCATCGGCGGTGGTGACCCAGGTGATGGGCACGGGCGTCTTTGCAACGGGGAAGGTGCCGTCGAAGGCGGTTCCGGTGCTGGTCGTGACCTTCAGCGCTCCGGTGGTCTTGCCGTCCCACTTGGCGTCTCGCGAGTGGAACTGCACGAAGAACGGCTCCCCCTGTTTCAGCGTGCGAGGCCACACGTGGTACCAGTCCACGGGCGGCTTGTTGGCGGTGGCGATGCCTGCGGTGTCGAAGCCGTCGATGAGCACGCCCATCACCGGGCCGGTGGTCGCAGCGGTCAACGCGACGTGGAAGCGCCCTCCGGCGGTCGGCGGGTCGGTGTATTCGTTGTACACGCTGTCGGCGAAGAACTGGTCCTTGCGATAGCTCGCGTAGGCCTTGCCGTCGGCGAGCGCGGCGCACGCACTGCCCGTGGCCGTGCAACTGGCGATGGCAGAGATGATCGCCCCGCTGCCGCCGCCGCCGCCCGCGCCGCTGGTGCCGCCCGCGCCGCTGGTGCCGCCCGCGCCGCCGGCAGCGCCACTGCCCG
>JAKLKA010000065.1 GCA_023150915.1 Polyangiaceae bacterium | reverse complement strand
CGCGTTTCGAGCACCCGGACGCGTCGAAAGTCGTCGCGCGCGCGAAACCGAGTGAGCGCTCGACGTCATGCGCGCACAGGCCAACTCCTCGGCGATCGACGCAGTGTGCGCGCGAGTCGCTCTGAAACGCGTCAACAAGAATCTTTGCGTCGATGCTCTTTTTCGTAGAGACGCTGCTGGCGCGCCCCCGATGGAAGGGGCGCGCCGGATTGCCGTCCGTGGTCTGTGGCAGCGGCAGCGTCATGGGCTCGCCGGCTCGCGAGGCGGCGTGCTCGAAGACGCTTCCCTTTTCGCAACCGTCCGGCCCGACTTCCGGGCGGGGATGTGGCCCACCGCTCGCCGGGTTCGCGCCAGCGGCCCCCCGGCGGGTGCCCGGGGGAATCTTCGCCGCCGGCGCGAGCCCACGACAAGAGTGCTAGGTTGAACGGCCGTGAACGCCGGCCCGTATCGCAGTGGACCCCCCGACGCGGCCGCACGCCCCGCCTCGGGCAAAGTCGACTGCCCGGGCTGCTCGAAGCGCGTCGAGGACTCGCTCAGGGCGTGTCCGACCTGCGGCACGCCCATCGCCACGGTGCGCTGCGCGACCTGCTACCAGATGAACGCGGCCGAGAGCGCGCTCTGCACCGGCTGCGGGCGCGAGCTCGGGCTCGAGCCGGTGGGCGAACCCGACACGTTCTCGTGCCCCGACTGCAAGCTGCCGTTCCAGCTCTTCCAGGGCGGGCCCGGCGCGCTGCACGACTGCGAGCGCTGCGGCGGGCAGTTCGTGGATCACGCACTCTTGAAAGACCTGCTCGAGCAGCGGGAGGTCTACGGCAAGTTCGCCCCCCGGCCCCCTCCGCGCCACAACCCGCTGGCGACCCCGCTCCGCTACATCCCCTGCCCCCTGTGCGGCGAGATCATGCTGCGCAAGAATTTTGGCCGCTCGAGCGGCGTGATCGTCGACGTCTGTTCGCGGCACGGCATGTGGTTCGACCGCGGCGAGCTGCCTCGCGTGCTCGAGTTCGTCGAGACCGGCGGGCTAGAGCTGGCGCGACGCCGCCAGTTGGACGAACAGCGCGAGAGCCAGCGGGCCGCGCGGGTGCGAAAGGTCGAAGAGTCGCTCTCCGGCCTGAGCACGCCGGCCGGCTCCAATCCTTTCGATCGGACCCGCCGTGACGCCGAGTTCGCGGACGCCGCGGTCTCCCTCGCGGGTTTCTTGGGCGACTTGCTGAAGTAGCCCCGAGACCCACTCGACACCCGGGCCCAGCATGTCCAAGATCAGCGGGTCTGTCGCATGACCACCTCGAAACCGACGCCGGACCGCGAAGGGGATCTCGCCGTAGAAGAGAAGCGCGCCATTCGTCGCGCCCGGCCGTACAACGTCGTCTTCCACAACGACGACTACACCACGATGGAGTTCGTGATCCACGTCCTGATGCACTTCTTCCACAAGGGTGAGACCGAGGCGACGCAGATCATGCTCGAGGTGCACCACCGCGGCTACGGCGTGGTCGGGGCCTTCACCCGCGACATCGCCGAGACCAAGGCCGAGCAGGTGATGGAGTACGCGAAGAAGAGCGGGCACCCGCTGCGCGTCACCGCCGAGCCCGCAGACGCCCCGGAGGAGGAGCTGTGAAGGTCAGCCCGGAGGTGGAGATCGCCTGCACCCTGGCCCTGCGGGAGGCCGCGCGACGAAACCACGAGTGGATGACGGTGGAGCACCTGCTGTACGCGCTGCTCTTCGACGACGGCACGGCGAAGGTGGTGACCAAGAGCGGGGGCGACGTGCCCGCGATCAAGCAGGCGCTCGAGCGCGTGCTCGACGAGGACATCGCCAAGCTGCCCGAGGGGGCGGACTCCACACCCACGCCGTCGCGGGGCTTCCAGCGCGTGCTGCAGCGCGCGGCCATCCACGTCGAGTCGAGCGGCAAAGAAGAGCTGCGCGGGCAGAACCTCTTGGTCGCGATCTTTGCCGAGGTCGACTCACCGGCGGTGGCCGTGCTCACCGAGCACGGCGTGACGCGCTACGACGTGGTGAGCTTCCTGTCCCACGGCGTGGCCAAGGCCGGCGACGACGACCCCGAGGTGTCCGCGGCGGGCACCGACCCGGGCGGCGAGCACGACGAAGAGGGCGAGCCCTCACGCGGGGGCAACGCCCTGGAGAAGTTCGCGATCAACCTGAACGAGCGCGCCAAGGCCGGGGACATCGAGCCGCTGGTGGGACGCGAGCGCGAGCTTCGCCGGGCCATCCAGGTGCTGGCGCGGCGCAAGAAGAACAACCCGCTGTTCGTCGGCGATGCCGGCGTGGGCAAGACGGCGATCGTCGAGGGCCTGGCGGCCAAGGTGGTTGCAGAAGACGTGCCCGGGCCGCTCTTGGGCGCAGAGATCTTCGCGCTCGACATGGGCTCGCTGGTGGCCGGCACCAAGTTCCGCGGCGACTTCGAGAACCGGGTGAAGGCCGTGCTGAAGCAGCTCGAGAAGCGCCCGGGCGCGATCTTGTTCGTGGACGAGATCCACACCGTGATCGGCGCCGGCGCGGCCAGCGGCGGCACGCTGGACGCAGCGAACCTGCTGAAGCCGGCGCTGTCGAGCGGCAAGCTGCGCTGCATCGGCGCGACCACCTTCGAGGAGTATCGCAGCCACATGGAGCGCGACCGCGCCCTGGCGCGCCGTTTCCAGAAGATCGAGGTGCTCGAGCCGAGCTCGGAAGAGACGCGTCAGATCCTGGAGGGCCTGCGCCCGCGCTACGAAGAGTTCCACGCCGTGCACTACCTGCCCGACGGGCTCGACGCGGCGGTGAAGCTCTCGGAGCGGTACTTGCACGACCGCAAGATGCCGGACAAGGCCATCGACTTGATGGACGAGGCCGGCGCCGACGCGAAGCTGGAAGACGGCAACGGCGCCAGCGTGGGCGTCGCCCGCATGGAGGCGGTCGTGGCGCGCATGGCGCAGATCCCTCCGCGACAGGTGTCGAGCAGCGACAAGAGCGCGCTGAAGAACCTGGAAGAAGACCTGCGCCTCGTGGTGTTCGGCCAAGACCGCGCTCTCACCGAGCTCGCCACGGCCATCAAGCTCTCGCGCGCGGGCCTTCGGCCTGCCGACAAGCCCATCGGCTGCTACCTGTTCACCGGGCCGACCGGCGTGGGCAAGACCGAGGCCGCCAAGCAGCTCGCCAAGACCATGGGCATCGAGCTGGTGCGCATCGACATGAGCGAGTACCAAGAGCGGCACACCGTCTCGCGCCTGATCGGCGCACCGCCGGGCTACGTCGGGTTCGACCGCGGCGGCCTCTTGACCGAGGCCATCGCCAAGACGCCCCACGCGGTGCTCTTGCTCGACGAGATCGAGAAGGCGCACGCCGACGTGTTCAACGTGCTCTTGCAGGTGATGGACCACGGCACCTTGACCGACAACAACGGCAAGAAGACCGACTTTCGCCACGTGGTCTTGATCATGACCAGCAACGTGGGCGCGGCCGATCTGGCGCGCCGCCCGGTGGGGTTCGGTGATCGCAGCAGCCGGGGCCTGGACGACGTGTCGTTCAAGAACACCTTCAGCCCCGAGTTCCGAAACCGCCTGGACGCCCGCATTGCCTTCGACCCGCTCTCGCCCGACGTGATGGGCCGCGTGGTCGACAAGTTCGTGGCCGAGCTGGCGGCGCAGCTGGGTGATCGCAACGTCACCCTCGAGCTCACCGAGAAGGCCCGGCTGTATCTGGCCGACAAGGGGTACGACAGCCAGATGGGCGCCCGCCCTTTGAGCCGGCTGATCCAGGACGAAGTGAAGCGCCCGCTGGGTGACGAGCTCTTGTTCGGCGCGCTCGAGGGCGGCGGGCACGTCGTGATCGACTACCGCGCTGGAAAGATCTCGTTCGACTGTACGCCGCCGCCGGGCCCTGCCCGCGCGAGTTGACGATCCCCCGTCAACTTCCTGCGACAGTGTTGCCTGTGCCACGACACCGACGGGCTGGCACAGCCTGATTTTCTCGCGCGAAAGCGCGGCGGGCCCCACCTTCGGTTGCGGGCACAGGCCTTGCTATTCACGCCGCCATGCTCCCCGTCGCCCCCAAGAAGATCCTCCGAGACGCTCTCATCGGCTTCGGTATTGGCCTGATTGCCATGCTGGGAATCAGCTATGGCGCCGGGGCGCTGGTCGGCTCGCCGCCGGCCGCGGCGACGTCAGCGCAGTAACGGCAACCCGTCAGCAAATCGGGGCGGGTGCTCCGGTGTGGGTGCGCCGGCTACACCTGCGGGACGGCCGCGGGGTTCCCCGCGGCTAGGGGGTGTCCCTAGATCGGCGGGCGAAAAAGCTGAGACCCGAGTGTGAAAACCGGCCGGGACCGGCGGCGGCCGTTTCAACAGCGCGGAAGCGTCGCAGGGCGTTCGCCGCCGCCAACGGAGTGAGAACTAGGGACACCCCTAGCGCGATTCGGCCAGGTTCTTCAGCCCGCGCTGCTTGGCGTTGACCAAGATGGCCATGTTGCCGTTCGGGTGGCGGTTCTCGCGCATCAGCTGGTGGCAGTCGCCGGTCCCCGCGAAGTCGAAGGTGCGGGACAGGCACGGGTCGACCTTCTGGGCGATGACCAGATCGTTCACCCCCTTGGCCTGATCGTCGTTGGCAAAGTGCGAGCCCTGGAAGCGCTTCTGACGCATCCAGTGGTAACGCAGGTCGAGCGTGGCGTTGTACCCGCTGGTTCCGGCGCAGATCACCACCATGCCGCCGGTCTCGCACACGAAGCCGCTGGTGGGCACGGTCGCCTCGCCGGGGTGCTCGAACACGATGGTCGGGTTCTGCTTGTCGCCCAGCGCGTCCCAGAACGCGCGGCCAAACGCCCGGGCCTGCGTCAGCCACTCGCCGTAGCCGGCGTCGTCGGTCCAGTGCGGCAGCATGCCCCAGTGGTGGAAGCTCTTGCGGTTGATCACGCCGGCCGCCCCCAGCTGCTTGCAATAGCCGAACTTGTCCTCGCTGTTCACCACCGCCACGGGTCGACCGCCGGCTGCCTTCACCAGCTGGATCGCCATCGAGCCCAGGCCGCCTGCGCCGCCCCAGATCAGCACCGGGTCGCCTTCACGAACCACGTTCGGTGCCCAGCCAAACAACATGCGATAGGCGGTCGCGCCCACCAGCATGTAGGCCGCGGCCTCTTCCCACGACAGGTGCTCGGGTTTCGGCAGGCACTGGTGGTCCTGCACCTTGGTGAACTGCGCGAAGCTGCCCCAGTTCGTCTCGTAGCCCCAGATCTTCTGGCTGGGCGCGAGCATCGGATCTTTTCCGGCGACCACGTGGGGATCGTTCGGGTCCCAGTACCCGCAATGGACGACGACCTCGTCGCCGACCTTCACGTTCGTCACCTCGGCCCCGACCTTCCAGACGATGCCGCTCGCGTCGGAGCCCCCGATGTGGAAGTCCTCTTTCTCGCCGGCCTTCTGCCGAGCCTTGATCACGTTCAGCGGCACGCCGAGCGCCGCCCACACGTTGTTGTAATTGACCCCGGCCGCCATCACGTAGAGCAGGACGTCCCGGGGCCCCAGCTCGGGCACCGGGACCTCTTCGATGCGGAAGGCGTCCTTCGGCTCGCCGAACCGCTCGGGCCGGATCAGCTGCGCGAGCATGCGCTCGGGGACGACACCAACCTCGGGGATCTCGGCGAGCTCGAAAATCTGCTTGGCCATGGCGCGCGTGGAGTCTATGACACGGCGCGCCAATCAACCAGGTATCTCGCGGGAAAGCTCCGCATTTTCGGGGCTTGCTGCCCCCGAAGGCGCGGTGCAAGTAGGACCAGCCATGACCGAGGACCCCGCCGACAAGTCCGCCGCCCCGCGCACCCTGCGGGGCGACGACCTCACCCCTGCCGTCGATGCCCTCGGCGACCTCTGCCAGCGAGCGAAGGCGCGCGTGCTCGGACACGTGACCGAGGCCGGGCGCATCTCGTCGCGTTTGCTCGACCGCCACCAGCTGGCCGCGCACGCCCTGGCGTACCTGGCCACCGAGGTCGAGGCCGCGCGCCAGCTCGTGGCGTGGTCCGCACGCGTCGGCGGCGACCTCGAGCGCGCCATCGCCGGGGTATACGTGGGCGAGCTCTGCCGGCAGCTCACCGGTGGCATCGACCTGGGGCCGTGCGAGTCGGTCTCGCTCGGTCAGCTCTGGCTCGAGGGGGACGACATACGCGAGACCCTGGGCCGGCCCGACGTGCAAGCGCTGGCCGAACGCCATGGCTCGGGCGACGGTGTGTGCGAGCTCGCGCGCCTCGCGCAAGAGCGGGGCACCTTCGGAGACATCGGCCTCGAAGACGAGACGCTGACGGCGATCCAGAGCGAGTTCCGCCGCTTCGCCGAACGCGAGGTGCTGCCCATCGCACAAGACGTGCATCGCAAAGACCAGCTGATTCCGATGACGCTCATCGCCAAGATGGCAGAGCTCGGCGTGTTCGGCCTCACCATCCCCGAGGAGTATGGCGGCCAGGGGCTGGGCAAGGTGGCGATGTGCCTGGTCACCGAAGAGCTGAGCCGCGGCTACATCGGCGTGGGTTCGCTGGGCACCCGCTCCGAGATCGCAGCCGAGCTGATCTTGGGCGGCGGCACCGACGATCAGAAGCGAGACTGGCTGCCGCGCCTGGCCGCCGGCGAGGTGCTGTCCACGGCGGTGTTCACCGAGCCGAATTTCGGCTCGGACCTCGCCCACATCAAGTCGCGCGGCGAGAAGCAGCCCGACGGCAGCTACCAGATCTTCGGGCAGAAGACCTGGATCACCCACGCCACCCGCGCCGATCTGATGACCCTACTGGTCCGCACCAACCCCGACGACACCGGCTACGGCGGGCTCAGCATGTTCCTGGCGCCCAAGACCCGCGGCAGCGAGACGCACCCCGAGACACAGGGCTTCCCCGACGCGGGCATCACCGGCACCGAGATCAAGGTGCTCGGCTACCGCGGCATGAAAGAGTTCGAGATCGCGTTCGACGGCTTCACCGTGCCCGCGGGGTGCCTGCTCGGCGACATCGAGGGGCAGGGCTTCAAGCAGCTGATGGTGACCTTCGAGAGCGCTCGCATCCAGACAGCGGCCCGCGGCGTGGGCGTGGCCCAGGCCGCGCTCGACGAGGCCATGCGCTATGCGGGCGAGCGCGTGCAGTTCGGTGTCCCGATCTTCGGCTTCCCCCGCGTGCAGCGCAAGCTGGGTCGGATGATCGCGCGCATCATGGCGGCTCGACAGCTGACCTTCTTCGCGGCTCGGTCCAAAGACAGCGGCAAGCGCTGCGATCTGGAGGCCGGCATGGCCAAGCTGCTGGCCACCCGCGCCGCGTGGGAGTCGGCAGACGCCTGCGTGCAGATCCATGGCGGCAACGGCTACGCCGAAGAGTACGTCGCATCGCGCCTGCTGGTGGACGCGCGCGTGCTCAGCATCTTCGAGGGGGCCAACGAGATTCAGGCGCACGTGATCGCGCGCCGGCTGCTGGAGGTTTGAACCATGACCACCATTCGGAAACCCGAGTACGGACGGCGACTGGACGACTTCGAGGTCGGCGAGGTGTATGCACACCCCTGGGACGTCACGGTCGACGACGGAATGGTCGCGCTGTTTGCAGCGGCATTCCAGGACGCTACCCCGACCTTTGCCAGCCGCACCTACGCCGAGGCGCTGGGCTTCTCCGGGCGGCCGGTGCACCCGCTCTTGCTGCTGAATCTGGGTCTGTCGTTCAGCGTGCACGACGTGAGCGAGCAAGCCATCGCGCACCTGGCATACATCGACGTGCGCTTCCCCGAGGCGTGCTACCCGGGTGACACCCTGACGGCATCGAGCAAGGTGCTCGGCAAGAAGCCGAGCGCCAAGGGCGACCGTGGCGTGGTCGAGGTGCGCACCGTGCTCGAGAATCAGCGCGGCGAGGTCGTGTGCCGCTTCGACCGGCGGGCGCTGATCCGCGCGGGCAGCGTGCGCGAGCGGCCGGCCTGGCCCTGGCCGCCGGCCACGCAGCGTGATCCGGGTGATCATTTCCTCCCGGCGCCGCTCCGCGGTGGCGTCTCGCCGGCGACGCGCCCCGCCGGCTTCGCGGGCTTCTTCGAGGACTTCTCGGTGGGCGACGTGTTCTTCCACAACGTGGGCAAGACGGTCGGGGACTCGGAGCACATGCAGATCACCCAGCTGTGCCGAAACTCGCACCCCATCCACTTCGACGAGATCTATTGCAAGGAGAGCTCGTTCGCGAAGACCCGCGTGGTGTACGGCGGGCTGGTGATGTCGTGGGTGCTTTCGCTGACCAGCCGTGACCTTGCGGGCAATGCCGTGTGGGACCTGGGCCTCGACGCCGGCGCGCATCCGAACGGCACGCTGGCGGGCGACACCTTGTTCGCGGCCTCGCGCGTGGTCGCGAAAGAAGAGCTCGGGCCCAACGCCGGCGCCATCACGCTGCGCATCGTGGGCACCAAGAACCGGCCACCGGCCGAGGTGTACGGCGACGGCAAGCTGTTCGACGTGGAGCTCGACAAGACCGAGGGCAAGATCCCGGAGAAGGTGGTCGAGATCACGCGCCGCCTGCTGCTCCGGCGCCGGCCCTGAAGCCTCGGGGCTCCCCCCGCCCAGGGACAAATGCGATAAGACTACGCGATGGCCGACTGGATGGTGCGCCCGCCTGGCGACAAACCCATCGGTCCCGTGCCGACGGACTGGGTGGTGCGCGCGCTGCAAGGCGGACAGCTTCTGCCCAGCGCCCTCGCCTGCCGCGGCGGCACCCAAGAGTGGCGGCGGCTCTCGGAGCTGCCAGAGTTCGCCGGCTACGGCTTCGACGACGCCGCCACCCACGTCACCAATCCCCCGTGGGTCGCCCCGAGCTCGGCCGCGCCGCGCCCCGCCTATCCGCAGGGGCTGGGCCTGCCTGCGCCCGGCCCGCGCCCGCTGGCTGCCGGGCAACTGGCCTACGGTGAGGTCGACGACGAAGCCGAGACCCGGATCGCGCCTCCTCCCAGCGAGGCGGCAGACTTCCCCGTGGACGACGAGACCATGACCCGCGTGGCGGGCGGCAACCGCCCGCCCGAGGCGCCGGCACCTCGCGTCGGCGTGCTGCCCACCCTGCCCATGCCGGCGACGCCGGACTTCTCCGCCACGCGCGCCGATCCGCCCCGGCAACGCCCCGCGGCCGGCGCGCCGGCCGCGCGCTCGCGCGACGACGCGATCCCGCCGACCGTGCCGTTCATCCACGCCGGCAGCTTTCCTCCGCCGGGGGCAGCGCAGCCGCCCCTTCAGCAGGCGGCGCCCCCCCCGACCCACGGCTACCCGCCCCAGCCGTGGCCGGGCGCACCGCCGCCGCCCTACGGCCCCCCCCAGCACCCGCCGCCCACCCACTACCCGCCCGACCCGAGCGGCGATCAGGGACTGAAGAAGCTGGTCGGGCTGATCGTGTTCTTGGCCGTGGCGCTCGCCATCGTGCTCATCTTGCTGCTCATTCGACGCTGAGGGGCCGCATGCGCTGGCAAATCGCCATCGATCGCGGAGGAACCTTCACGGATCTGGTGGCCATCGATCCCATGGGGCAGCTGCGGATCGCGAAGGTCCTCTCCAGTGATCGTGCCGCGCTCGCGGCCATCCGCCAGGTGATGGGGCTTGCGCCCGAGGCGCCCATCCCCGCCTGCGATCTGCGCCTGGGCACCACGCTGGCCACCAACGCGCTGCTCGAACGCCACGGATGCCGGACGGCGCTCTGCATCACGCGCGGCTTCGCCGACTTGCTCGCGATCGGCACCCAAGCGCGGCCCGACTTGTTCGCCCTCGACATCCAGATCCCGCCGCCATTGCCCGAGCGGGTCCTCGAGATCGACGCCCGGCTCGATCCCAGCGGCTGCGTGCTCGCCCGCCCGGACCCCGCGGCGCTGTCCCGCCAGCTGAGCGAGCTGGCCGCCAGCGGCATCACATCGATCGCGATCGCCGTGATCCACTCGTACCAGAACCCCGAGCTCGAGACCGAGATCGGGGCGCTGGCCGAGGCGGCGGGTTTCTCACGAGTCTCGCTCTCGCACCGGGTTTCACCCGAGCTGGGGCTCTTGGCGCGGACCGAGACCACGCTGCTCGACGCTTACCTCACGCCGCTCCTTCGCAGTCACTTCGCCGCCCTGGCCGCCGAGCTGCCCGGCTCGCGACTCGAGGCCATGCAGTCGAGCGGCGGGCTGGTGGCCGCCGAGCTCTTGACCGGGCCGCACGCCATTCTGTCGGGGCCCGCCGGCGGGCTCGTGGCGGTCGGCGCCATCGCCCGCGCCGCGGGCGTGCCGTCCGCCATCGGCTTCGACATGGGCGGCACCTCGACCGACGTGTCGCGATGGGCCGGCGAGCTCCCCTTCGTGTACGAGGCCGAGCTCGGCGGCGTGCGGGTGCGCGCCCCGATGATGGACATCCACACCATCGCCGCCGGGGGTGGATCGCTGTGCCGAATCGACGGCGCGCGGCTGACAGTCGGGCCCGAGAGCGCCGGTGCGCGGCCGGGGCCCTTGGTGTACGGCGACCCGAACGCGCACGAGCTGACCCTGACCGACGTGAACGCGATCTTGGGCCGCCTCCCGGACGATCGCTTCCCGTTTCCGCTGGCGCGCCAGCGCGCCACCGATCGGCTCGCCGCGCTGCACGCCGATCTCGCGGGGAAAGGTGCCGGCCTCGACCGCTTCGAGCTGGCCGAGGGGTTCATCGAGGTGGCAGACAGCGCCATGGCCGAGGCGATCCGCCGCGTGACCCTGGCGCGCGGGCACGACGTGCGCGACGACACGCTGGTTGCCTTCGGCGGCGCCGCCGGGCAGCACGCCTGCGGCGTGGCGCGGCGCCTGGGGATCCGTCGCATCTTGTTCCATCCACTCGGGGGCGTGCTGAGCGCGCTGGGCATCGGGCTGGCGGATCGCGTCTGCCACCTCGAGCGCGACGCGGGCCGCCCGACGCTGGACCAGAGCGCGCTCGCGGCGCTGGCTCCGCTCTTCGACGAGCTCGAGCGGCAGGCCACCGACCAGCTCCGGCGGTCTGGGGCTCCGTCGGCGGAAACCAAGCGCCGGGTCGAGCTCCGCTACCGTGGCAGCGACGCTCGGGTGACGCTCGAGCTCGCCGGCGCCGAGGCGCTGGCCGAAGCATTTCACCGGGCGCACGCCCTGGCCTTCGGGCACAGCCGGCCCGCGCACCCGGTCGAAGTCGTGAACGTTCGCGTCGAAGCGAGAGCCCCGGGGGCCGGCTTCCACCTGCCGCCTTCGCTCGGGCAGCGTCCTGCCGTCACCGCACCGTCGGGGCAGGTCTATTTCGGTGGTCGCTGGTGGACCAGCGTCCCACGCGCGGCGCGCGAAGCATTCTCGCCTGGCGCCCACGCGGTGGGGCCGCTCTTGGTGCTCGAGCAAACCGGGACGCTGTTCGTTCCGCCCGGGTTCGAGCTCACCGTGCTGCCCGACGGCGTGTTCGACGTGCGCGACGCCGGCGGGGTGCGACCGGCGGCTCGGCCCCGGGGCGAAGTCGACCCCGTGCTGCTCGAGGTGATGGGCAATTCCTACATGTCGATCGCCGAGCAGATGGGAGAGGCGCTCCGCCGCACCGCGATCTCCACCAACATCCGCGAGCGGCTGGACTTCTCCTGTGCGGTGTTCGACGCCGAGGGCGGTCTGGTGGCGAATGCTCCGCACATTCCCGTGCACCTGGGCGCGATGAGCGAGTCGGTCCGGGCCGTGATGCGAGCTCACCCGGCGATGCAGCCCGGCGACGCGTACGTGACCAACGATCCCGACGCCGGGGGTTCACACCTGCCCGACATCACGGTCGTGAGCCCGGTGCACGACGCCGAGGGCGCGCTCTCGTTCCTCGTCGCCTGTCGCGGGCACCACGCCGACGTCGGCGGGATCACGCCCGGCTCGATGCCGCCCCACTCGACCTCGCTCGACCAAGAGGGCGTGGTGCTCTCGGCGCTGCCGCTGGTCCGCGGGGGTCGCGTCGAGCGCGAGCGCCTGCTCGCGGCCCTGACGTCTGGCCCCCACCCCGCGCGCGATCCAGCGACGAACCTGCTGGATCTCGAGGCCCAGCTCGCCGCCAACGCCACCGGTGCGCGGCTGCTGGCCGAGCTCACGCGGCGCTTCGGCCGGGGGCTGGTGCGCCAGTACATGGGCCACGTGCAAGACGACGCCGCCCGGCGCGTCGAGCGCCAGATCGAGCAACTGGATGGCGGCGACCATCGCTTCGCCGATGCGCTCGACGACGGCACGCCGATCGTGGTCAACCTGCAGGTGTCGGGTAAGCACTTGCGGGTGGACTTCACCGGCACGGGCCCGGAGGTCGCCGGCAACCTGAACGCGCCGCGCGCGGTCACCGTGGCCTGCGTGCTGTACTTCTTGCGAAGCTTGGTCGGCGCCACCATTCCACTCAACGCGGGGTGCCTGCGCCCGGTCGAGATCGTCATCCCGGCCGGCAGCGTACTTTGTCCGAGCGCAGGGCGCGCGGTGTGCGGTGGCAACGTCGAGACCAGCCAGCGCGTGGTCGACGTGCTGTTGGGCGCGGTGGGCCGCGCGGCGGCAAGCCAGGGCACGATGAACAACCTGACCTTCGGTACCGCCGCCGGCGCGTACTACGAGACCATCGCCGGAGGAGCCGGCGCCGGCCCGGGCTTCCACGGGCGGAGTGGGGTGCACACCCACATGACCAACACCCGCATCACCGACGCGGAGGTGCTCGAGAGCCGCTACCCGGTGCGCCTCGAGCGCTTCGCGCTCCGCCCCGGCTCGGGCGGGTCGGGCCGCTGGCGCGGCGGCGACGGCGTCGTGCGCGAGCTCACCTTCCTGGCCCCGGCCGAGCTGGCCCTGGTGTCCCAGCGGCGCACCCGCGCGCCCTTCGGGCTGGCCGGCGGGGGCGACGGCGCGGCCGGTCGAAACACGCTGGACGGCGCGCCGCTCCCCGGCAGCTTCGCCCGGCGCGTGGCGGCGGGGGCGCGCCTCACCATCGAGACCCCCGGCGGCGGTGGCCATGGCTCGCCCGAGCCCTGAGCCGGCGGCGTGGTAGAACGCGGGCCACGGCGGATGGATATCGCGCTCAAGAACGTGGAGAAGTCCTTCACCGGGCGCGACGGCAAACACACCGCGCTCGCGAATGTGACCCTCGAGATCCCGAGCGGGGCGTTCGTCTGCCTGCTCGGGCCCTCGGGCTGCGGGAAGACCACGGTGCTGAACCTGGTCGCCGGCTTCGAGACTCCGGACCAGGGCGAAGTGCTGGTCGACGGCCACCGCGTCGATGGGCCGGGCCCCGACCGCGTGGTCATGTTCCAGGATCCCGCGTTGTTCCCCTGGCTCAGTGTCGGCGAAAACGTGGCCTTCCCGCTCCAGAAGCGAAAGCTCAGCCCGGCCGAGCGCGGCGAGCGCGTCGACGAGGCGCTGCGCGTGGTTCACCTCTACAAGTTCAAGCATGCGCAGCCGCACGAGCTGTCGGGCGGGATGCGGGCCCGAGCCGCCATCGCCCGTGCGCTGGTGATGGAGCCGCGGATCATGTTGATGGACGAGCCCTTCGCAGCGCTCGACGCCCAGACTCGCGAGCTGCTTCAGGTGGAGATCGAGCGGGTCTGGCAGCGCACCAAGGCCACCGTGGTGTTCGTGACCCACGACAACCGCGAAGCGGTGCGCCTGGCCACGCGTGTGGTGGTGATGGGGACGCGGCCGGGGTGCGTGAAGCTCGAGGTCGACGTGGACCAGGATCTGCCCCGCCCGCGCGACCCCCTCGACCGCAACGTGAACCTGCTCGTGACCCGCGTGCAGCGCACGCTGCAGGCCGAGATCGAGAAGATCGCCCGGGAAGAGAGCGACGAGCGCCAGACGCCGCCCTCGCGCCGCGGTCGCGGCGAGCCCGATCTGGGCCGGGACATCTGACGCCGCTCGACCGCGAAGTGCCGCGACGCCCCAACCGGAGCGCGGGCGCGCGGACACAGCCGCGCCTTCAGCCCGGCTGTTCGCCCCATTCCGGCCGGCGCGCGGACTGAGCCGCGCCTTCAGCCCGGCCACGGTCGCCCGGTCAGAGCTCGCTGAGCTCTCGCGTCTTCGAGGGGCGGCCTCTCCCGATCCGTGGCGGCACAGGAACTCAGTCGACGGACGCGTCCGTCGCCGCGGGCGGCGCGCCTGCGTCGGCGGCCGCAGCGTCCGCGGCCGCATCGCCCGGGCCGGCGTCCGCATCCGGTTCGGCCTTCTTGGGAGTGACCGCCCGCTTTACCGCCTCGGCCAGGTCGCAGCTGTTGACCTGGCGCTGCTGGGCGAACAGCGTCTCTTCGCGGGTGACCGTGGCCTGGCCCACCGGAACGAACTTGGCGTCCACGCGCCGGCGCAGCCGAGCCAAGAGCTGACCGCTCTGAAGCTCCCAGATCCCCACGCGCGCGAAGTGCGGCAGGCGCTGCACGCGCTCGGCTTCCGACTCCCCCGCGTCGGACGTGGGCAGGCCCTCGGCCGGATCTTCGTCGATCACGGCGACGAAGAAGCGCGCGCGCGTCAGGATCTCGACGGCCACCGGGACGTCTTCCTTGCTGACGCGCTCCAGGTCGCGATCGTAGGCCGAGATGGCGAGCTCGCTCGAGGTCTCGTGCAGCTCGTCGGTCCACGACGTCGAGAGCACGCGCAGCGTGCGGTAGGCCAGCCGCATGTTGTACGGCTCGGGCGGCGGCGCACACACGTTCCACTCGTTGCACAAGAGGCCCGTCTTGCAGTCGGCCGGTGACTGACAGGCATCCCCCTTGGTCGGGTCGGGAACGTTCTGGCGCTCGAAGAAGCACGAGGTGAATCCGTCGTGCAACGAGCGCAGCGACGCCTTGCGGATGGTGCTGGCGTCTTTCGTGTCGGCGGCGCGAAGCCGCAGATACACCCCCGGCGACTTGCGGATCGCCCCGAGCGAGATCGACTCGGCGACGAACTCGCCGGCAAAGGCCTTGCCCAGCTCGGTGACCCAGCCCTCGACCTTGTCGCGGAACGGCAGGATCTTCGGGCCCAGCGACTGCGCCACGGCGCGCTGCTTGGCCATCACCGCGCCCTTCTTGCCTTCGACCTTGCCCTGCTCGACCTTGTAAAAGATGACCACGATGGCGGCGATCACGGCGCCGGCCCAGAGCCAGAACTGGGGCGGCAGCGAACGCAGCCGGACCTTGCCGCCCACCAGCGCGCGGCGACGCTCGGCCCGGGCCTCCGTCAGAGACGGCAGGCCACGGACATGATCACGATCGTGCTTCTTGCCAGCCATGGAACGAAACGAGCGCCGAGGCGAGGGCCTCGGCGCTCCTTTCACGTACGGGACCGATCGAGCTCACGGCCCGGCGGCGGCTCAGTGCCCGCCGCCCTCGCCGCCCGGACCACCCAGGCGACCCACCATGAAGCTGATGTTCGGGAAGCCGGCGAACGCAGCGGTCTGGAACACGCTCTTGACCACGAGCGCGGGCACCTTCTTGTCCACCTGCAGGATGGCCACCCCGGGGAATTCCTTGCCCGGGTTGATCTGCTTCCACAGCTCGCGCTTGTTCTTCAGGATGTTGAACAGCTCGTCGATGCGCTGCAGGCGGTTCGCCTCCTCGATGGCTCGGGTGTTACCGGCCGGCACGCCGTCGACCAGGATCTGCGTGCCGGTGATGGCCACCATCGGCGCCTCGGTCATGTCGAGGACGTTCTCGGCCTTGGGCAGCTGCACGTTCTTGTCGATCGGCAGCTCACCGCTGGCAGAGAAGCTGGCCAGGAGGAAGAGCACGATGCACAGGAGGAAGTCGATGAACGGGATCAGCGGGATCTCGTGGTTGGACGCGCGGTGCCCACCGCCGACCACCTTCTTGACCACGAAATGCAGCGGAATGTGGTGCAACAGGCGCCGCCCCGGGACGCTGATCGGCTGCTCGAAGCGAGAGAGAGCTTTTTCCGACATCGCTGTGCTCAGTTCACCGCGAAGGTGACGTTGAAGGACGGGATCTTCTTGGGGGCGCCGCCGCCCGGTGGGTTCCAGTCACGTTGAGGCGTGTAGATGGCGTCGATCACCGCGATCACGTCGTGGAACTGCGTCGAGTTGTCGGTGTGGAGCACCGCCTGATCGAGCTTCTGGTCCGTGCCCGCGCGGTGGCTGCCGTTGGCAGTCCACTCTTCGCTGATCTTCTTGGCCAGGTCGGGGTAGCGCGTCTCTTCGCCCACCTTCACCGGCTTGCGCTCGACGTCGATGGTGTTGACGACCGTGCTGCCCTCTTTCCAGACCAGCTGGAACTTGCGCTCGCCGCGCATCTCGACGTGGAGCTGCTTTTCCTTCTGCTGCTTCTCCACTTCCTCGTCGGGCTTGGGCGGCCCGGGGACTCGAGCGTCGGCATTGATGCGCGCCATCTGCGACCAGACGGCGGTCACCAACAAGAACGCAACGAGGCAGAGGAGGAAGTCGATGAACGGGATCAGAGGGATCTCGTGATTGGTGGCGCGACCTTTGCCGTGTCCGCCTCCGGTATCGATACCAGCCATGTCCGCTCCTAGTCCTGTGGGAAGAAGTCGAGAGCACGAAGGGGGAAGGCCCGAGCCCTTCCCCCGATTCGCGCGCGGCTCAGGCCGCCTGCTCCAGGCCTTGCAGGCTGACCTTCTGGCGGTTCGCCACGACCAGGTTGAGCACCTGGACCGAGGCCTCGTTGATGTCGTCTTCGAGCGCCTGGGTCTTGCCGTTCAAGAAGGCGAAGCCCATCAGCGCCACGATGGCCGAGATCAGGCCGAAGGCCGTGCAGTTCATTGCCTCGGAGATACCTTCTGCGAGGATGCGGGCCTTCTGGCTCGGATCGACCGACTCACCACCGACGGCGCCGAATGCCTTGATCAGGCCGACGATGGTGCCGAACAGGCCCGAGAGCATCGCCAGGTTGGCGAACAGCGCCAGGTACCCGGTGCGGCGGTTGATGCGGGGCATCTCACGCAGCGCTGCCTCGTCCATGGCCGCCTGCACTTCTTCGTCGGGCCGGTTCACCTTCACGAGACCGGACTGGACGATGCGCGCGAGCGGGGCATTGGCCGCCGACGCCATCTTCACTGCTTTGGCGACGTCACCTGCCAGGATGCACTTCTGCATGGTGGCGAGGAACACCTCCTTGTTGATGGAGGCTCCGTACAGGTAGACGGCGCGCTCGGCGATGATGGTGATGCTGCAGATCAGCCAGAACAGGATGATCCACATCGCCCATCCGCCGGCCTGGTAGTGGTGCCACATTTTCGACATTGCTGGTTTTACCTTCCCCTGTACTGTCGGGATTTTGCTGGTCGATTGCTACCCCGCGCCTTGCTAGGAGCGGGGCCAGGACGCCTCTGGACCGACGGCTTTGGGGAACCTCCGCGCGCCAGCCCGATTTTGGCCACGCCATCTTGCTGAAGCTGACCCGAAACAGTCAAGAGAGTTTGGGTCGTTTGGCACGTTTCGCGCACCGGTAGAAAGTTGCACGCTGCGCGGATACCGCGCTGCGTCGCTCCCGGCTCATGGAAGCGCTTCGTGAAGTGGCCGGTCGGGCCGGCCCGGCCGGGGCCCCTCGGGGCCGCGCAGCGACGAAAATCGGCGGAACGCCAAGAAAAACCCGAATGACCGCGTGCTTGCGCTCGCTTCTGCGCGGCGGCTATAGTCGCCTCCGCTTCAGCGGGGCGGTGAGCGTCCGTGTGAAGACGATTCAAGAGGTCAGGAATGCAACTCTTCGTTCTTGCAGCGTCAGGCGGCTCCAGCCAGTTGGTCGAGGCTTTCAAGCACAACCCGACCTTCATGGTCTTGAACCTCATCACGTCGGCGATCGTGCTCACGATCGTCGTCGAGCGGTTCGCCTTCCAAATGACGCGCTATCGCGTGAACTCCAAAGAGTTCTTCGCGCAGGTGAAGAAGCTGGTGACGGCCGGGAACATCGACCGGGCCATCAAGCTGTGTGAGGCCAGCGACTTCCCGATCTTGCAGTTGGTCAAGTCGGGCCTGACGCAAGCCAACAAGAGCCCGGACGAGATCGACGCGGCGCTCAGCGAGAAGCTCTCGGAGCTGAAGCCGCAAGCCGAGAAGCGCATCGGCGCGCTCTGGTCACTGGCGAACATCGCCACGCTGATCGGACTCTTGGGCACGGTGAGCGGTCTGATCGCGACCTTCGCCGCCATCGCTTCTCCGGGGCTGTCGCAGTCCGACAAGCAGCGCATGCTGTCGAACGGCATCGCCGAAGCCATGTACAACACCGCGCTCGGCCTCGGCATCGCGGTGTGCTGCATGATCACGCACATCATCTTGCACACCCGCGCGAAGGCGATTCAGCACGACCTCGAGGCGACGATGGAGCGCACCTTCAACCTGCTGACCATTCAGCAGCGCCCCGGCCAATTCTGAGTCGAGGCCCCGCGAATGGAAGGACAGAGCGCACCGCTCACTGCCGCACAGCGCGGCAGGATCCGCCGGCTGAGCCAGCCGCGAGAGCTGTCGCCCGACGAAGAGGGTGGCGAGCTCAACATCGTGCCGTTCCTCGACATCATCATGAACGTGCTGATCTTCGTGCTCGCGACGATCGCCGTCACGTTCACCGCGACCATCGACACCACGCCGCCCGCATCGCAGTCGGGTGGCGTGCGTAGCTCGGTCGAGAGCACGGCGCTGAACCTGACCATCTTCATCGTGAACGAGGGCTTCTCGCTCAAGGCGTCGGGCGGCAACATCGCCCCCGGTTGCGAAGGCGCGGGCCCGGGCATCACGATTCCGAAGAAGGGCAACCAGTACGACTTCGAGCTGCTCAACACCTGCGCCGCCCGGTTGAAGAAGGCCTCACCCGAGTTCGATGACGAGACTCAGGTGTTCATCACCGCCAACCCCGGCACCGAGTACCAGACCATCGTGCAGGTGCTCGACGCCGTGCGCACCACACCGCAGGGCGAGTCGCTGTTCACCGACGCCAACTTCAAGGTGCCGCGATGAGCCAGCCCAAAGAGCCGTATCGCTCCGTGCCTCCGAAGCCGAAGGCGTCGGTCGTCAAGTACAAGGCAGAGCTTCGCAAGGCGGTCCGTCGCAACGCCGCCGAGCCCGAGGTGAACTTCCTCAACATCACCGCGATGCTCGACATCATGACGATCATCCTGGTGTTCTTGTTGAAGAACCTGGGCGAATCGAGCGCCAGCATCCCCCAGAGCGACGACCTGCGCATGCCGGTCTCGTCGGTGAAGACCCAGCCCTCGGAAGAAGGTGTGGTGGTCACCGTGTCGAAGACGCAGATCCTGGTCGGCGACAACCGCGTGCTCACCCTGCCCAGCCGCGAGAGCATGGCGCAGACCGGCGTCGGCGCGCGCTACAAGCGCAGCGGCCCGAACGACATGTACATCGTGCCGCTGGGCGAAGCGCTGAAGAGCGCCCGCCGCACCGACAAGCAGATCCGTCAGGCCAAGGGCCTGGATCCGGCCTCGTCCGAGGCGATCATCGTGGCCGACCGGACCACCCCCTACCGGATGCTGATCGAGGTGCTGTTCACCCTCGGCCAGAGCGAGTTCGGCAAGTATCACTTGATGGTCGTTCAGGGCAGCGGCAGCGGCGGTTAGCGGCATTTCCGGGCCGGGTTGATCCCCCTCCAGGCCCCGTGCTAGACCCTGCCAAGCAGTCGCTCCTTGCGGGGGAGCGTCCCGGCAGCAGCCTGCTGCCCCGGAGGCGAACCACCGCGAAGCCCGGCGCCGGCTCCCGGCCCGAACCTGATCCCCGCTGACGGCGAGACGCCGCGTGCGGCCTGACCCCCAAGCATCGTGACCGAGCTCGGTTTGCTCATCTTTCTGCACACGAGTGGCCTCGTGTTTGCGCTCGTGCTCGGCAGCTGGCTCGGTCGCGGCTTACCGCTCGGCGCCGAGCTGCACCGGCTGGGCGGGGCGATCGGCCGGGCCGCGGACGTCTTTCTGGTGCAGGAATTCCGTGTCACCGCTTTGGTCGTGGGCGTGCTCGCCCCGGTCGCGTTCGCTCTCTACTCCACCCTGCTCGGTCCGGCCCCCGGGCTCGGCACGCTGGAGACGGGCTTCTGGGCCGCCGTGGCCCTTGCCCTCGGCGCGGCCACCGCCTGCTTGGTCGCCCGCGTCGGGACCCGCCTGGCCGTGCGCGCCAGCCTGTCGTCGCTCTCCTCGGCTGGCCACAGTCTGGATCGCGCGCTGGTGGTTTCGATGCGCGCCGGCGGGGCCGTTGGGCTGTTCGTCGAGACCATCAGCTTCGTCGCCATCGGACTCGTGTTCGGTCTCTTGTTCGCAATGAAGGGTGGCTTCCGGCTCGCGCCCGCAGAAGCGCTGGCGCTTGCGCGGGCCATTGCGCTGCTCTTGCCGGCACACGCGCTGGGCGCCGTGGCGGCCGCGCTGGTGATCCAGCGCGGCGGCGCGACCTACCACGCGGCTTCGGATCTGGCGGCGGACCAGGCCGGTGAGCGCGACGCGGGGCTGGAGCACGACGACCCGCGAAACCCCGCGGTGATCGCCGATCTGGTGGGTGATCACGTCGGGAAGGCCGCGGGCCGCACCACCGATCTGTACGTGACCGCGACGGCCAGCACGGTGATCGCACTCTTGATCGGCATCGGGCTGCTCGGCGCCGGCGACGGACGCGCTACCCTGGCCATCGCCGCCTTCCCGCTCATCGCGCGTGCCTTCGGCGTGGTGGCCACGGGGTTCGGGGTGATGGTGGTTCGCAGCGACGACTCGCTGAGCCCCGTGTCGGCGCTGTGGCGCGGTCAGGTCACCACCGCCGTGATCTCCCTCGCCGGCCTGTTCGGCGCGGCGCACTGGCTCATCGGCGACGCCGGCTCGGTGCGTCTGTTCTGGGCGGGCGCCTTCGGCCTTGCCGCGGCCTCGATCACCGCCCACGTCGCACGCCTGCAGATCGATCGCCGCGTCGGCCCCCTGCGCGAGCTGATCGAGACTCAGCGCGTCAGCGAGTCCGCGGGGGTCGGCTTCGGCCTGGGCAGCGGTCTGGGCGCCGCGGCCTGGCCGCTGGTCGCGCTCGCGCTGGCGCTCGGCGGCGCGTGGTTCGTCGGCGCCTCGAGTGCTCTGCCCGCGGGCGGCCTGCTCGGAGCGCTGACGGCGCTGATGATGATGGCCGCGTCGGCGCCCTATCTGCTGGCGCTCGCCACCTTCGATCCGGTCGCCGATGGTGCTCGCGGCGTGTCGAGCTTGGTCTCGCCGTCCGAAGACGCCCAGCGCCGCGCCGCTCGCCTCGACGACACGGGGCTTTCGGCGTCCGCGGCGGCGCAGGCCTACCTGATCGTCACCGGGGGCGTCACCGCAGCGCTCGCCGCCAGCGCGCTGCCGGCCGCCATGACCCAGGCCCCCCGCGCCGTCGACTTGCTCTCCCCCGCGGTGGCGATGAGCGGCGCCCTGGGGCTGGCCACGGTGCTGGCCTACGCCGGCAGCGCAGCCCGCGCCGGAACACGCGGCGCCCGCGGGGTCGCCCAAGAAGTCGAGCGCCAGCTTCGGGGCTTCCCCCGCGACAAGGGCCGCCCGCAGATCCCGGCCGACTACACTCCCAGTTACCGCACCTGCGTCGAGCTGACGGCACGCGCCGCGCTCCACCGCCTGATCCCCCCGGTCGCCCTCGGGCTCGCAGCTCCGCTCGGGCTGGCGGTGGTGCTCTGGCTGCTGTTCCGCGCGCGCGATGCATCGCTCCCGGCTCAGGCCCTGGCCGCGTTCGTGGTGGTCGCTGCGCTCACCGGCATGGCCACCGCGCTGACGGGCCACTCGACCAAGTCCATTCTGGCGGCCGCCCGGCGCGGCGCCCGACGAACAGGCCCTGCGCGCGACTTCGAAGCCGCCCTGGCGGGCGATGCCGTCGCCGACGTGCTCGGCAACGCCGCCGCCCCAGCCGCCCAGCTGCTGACCAAGGCCATCGCGGTCGTCGCGCTGGTCGTCGCCCCATTCCTCTCCCGATGACGCCTTCACACCGTCTGCCATCAACCCGAGCCTCCGAGTATCCGACGTGTCGTCCCTAGCTGACGCTCTCTCCACCCTTTCCGACCGTGGTCTCCGGCGCCTGCTGGGCGCCCGTACCTTCTTGCGTGGCCTGGACTACGAGAAGCGCAAGGTGGTGGAGGAGGTCGGCGTCACGGAGTCCAACGCCACGGGCCGCGTGAAGGGCTCGGATCCAGAGCCCTATGAAGTGACGATTCGACTGGGCGGCGAGGGCATCACCTCGCAGTGCACCTGTCCCGCGTTCCAGAAGACGAACCAGCACTGCAAGCACGTGGCCGCGCTGCTGATCACGGTGCGCAACCAGGCCCGCGCCGCCTTGCCTCGCCGCGAGCCCCAACAACAACAGCAGCAGCAGCAGGGCGGCTCGACCCACGCGCTGGCTGCCCCGCAACAGCCGGGCTCGCCCAGCGACAGCAAGTCCAGCCGGCGCCGCGACCGGCGCCGACGCGCGCAGCAACAACACGTGGTCCCGCCGGGGTTCTCTCCCCCACCCTCGCCCGACGCCAGCGCACGGGCCACGGGTCTCGGCGCGTGGCTGGCGCCGGAGGCCAACACCCGCCCACAGAACCTCGAGTTCCGAGTGCACGTGCGGCAAGGGGGGCTCACGGTGACGGTGCTCGACACCGAGGCGCGCGTCCCGCTCTTGCCCAGCGTTGCCCTCAACTGGCAGGCGCTGTCACCGACCGCCGACCGTGGCGCGCTGCGCGTGCTGGCGCGTTTCGAGAGTGGCAACCCGCGCCACCCCGCCGTGGACATCCGCGGCGAGGACGCCGCGGAGCTGATGCCGCTGCTCAAGGATCGCCGGGTGTTGCTCGAGCCGGCGCTGATGCAGCTGCGGTTCGGCAACGAGCCGCTCAAGCCGCGCTTCGATCTGGAGATGGTCGGGGCCGACACCATCGTCGCCAAGTGCACCTTCGAGCGCTCTGGCGACGGCCGGAAGTTCGCGCTCACCAGCGGCGGCTGGTTCGAAGGCGCTCCGGGCTGGCACATCGACACCAACGAAGGCGTGGCGCGGCCACTCGACCATCGCGTGTCGCCGGCCGCGCTGCGCCGGCTGCTCCGCAGCCCGACCATCGCCGAGCCGGCGAGCGAGCTGATCGGGCTGATCGTTCAGGGTCTGCCGCGCGTGGCTGGCGAGATCGGCGCCGAGCTTCCAGATCTGTCGCAGGTAGCCGACGTGATCGATCTGACCCCGACCTTCCGGCTGCGCGCCGGCGGCGGCATCACCGAGGCACACGTCTTCTTGAAGGCCGCTTACCGCGAGCTCGAGGTCGAGGTCCGCGCCGACGGCATCTCGCCACCGGTCATCGTCCTGCCGCCGGCCGAGGGGCAGAAGCGCGCGACCTGCATCCGCACCGACATCGCCGCCCAGCAAGACGCGGTCCGTCGACTGCTCGACCTGGGGCTTCTGCCCGACGAGAGCGGTGAGGCGTTCATCGCCGAGGGCCAGAAGGCGATCCAGTTCTGGTCCGACGGCGTGGCCGCCCTGCCCGAAGAGTGGGACCTCTACGTCCCCGAAGAGCTGGTGGGCACCACCGTGCGGGGCAAGCCGCTGACGATGAACGCGCGGGTCTCGAGCGGCGTCGACTGGCTGGCAGTGAAGATCGTCTACGAGAGTGACGGCGTCGGCGTCGAGCGCGACGAGCTGGTGCGTTGCC
This sequence comes from Polyangiaceae bacterium, assembly GCA_023150915.1. GTDB lineage: Bacteria > Myxococcota_A > Polyangia > Polyangiales > Polyangiaceae > JADJKB01. The sequence continues at coordinate 13,829 of JAKLKA010000065.1, read as the reverse complement.
TGAGAGAGGGCAAGAAGTACGTCCGGCTGTCCGACAACACGTACGCCGAGATCGACCCCGACAAGGTCCAGGCGATGATCGACCGCGAGGTCGAGCTCTTGGCTGCTGCCGGCAAGAACGGCAAGCTGCCGCTGTCGCAGGCCGGTCGCCTTCAAGAGCTGCTCGAGCACGCTTCCGACGTGGCGGTCGCTCCGGGCGCCAAGGCGCTGTTCGAGAAGCTGGCCAACATCGACGAGATCAAGAGCGCGAAGAAGCCCCGGGGGCTGAAGGCCGTGCTGCGCCCCTACCAGGAGCAGGGCCTGTCGTGGCTGCGCTTCATCCACGACATCGGCTCGGGCGGCGTCCTCGCCGACGACATGGGTCTCGGCAAGACCGTGCAGACCATCGCGCTGCTCTTGTCGCTCAAGCAAGAGAAGAAGGACCAGGCGCTGCGCGCGTTGATCGTCGCGCCCACCAGCGTGGTCCCCAACTGGCTGCGCGAGATCGAGCGCTTCGGGCCGGCTCTGACCACCGCCCTGTGGCACGGCGCTGGCAGAAAAGACCAGATGGACGAGCTCGAGAGCGCGAACGTGATCATCACCAGCTACGCCCTGCTCCGGCGCGACATCGACCTGCTCAAGAAGCTCGACCTCGACTATGCCATCTTGGACGAGGCGCAGAACATCAAGAACCCGCTCTCGGCCACGGCGGCCGCGGCCCGCGATCTGAACGCGAAGCACCGCCTGGCGCTGACCGGCACGCCGATCGAAAACCGGCTGAGCGAGATCTGGAGCATCTTCGACTTCGTGAGCCCGGGCTTGCTCGGCCCCCTCAACAAGTTCGAGGAGCGCTACGGTCGCCCCATCGACCAGGGCGACTCGAAGGCCGCCGCCCGCCTGCGTGCCTCGATCCACCCCTTCATCCTGCGCCGCACGAAGAACGAGGTCGCGAAGGACCTTCCACCGAAGATCGAGATCGACAAGGTGGTGGATCTGGCGCCCGATCAGAAGGCCATCTACATGCAGGTGCTGCGCGAGGTCCGCGCGCAGGTGCTGGGCGAGGTGGAACGGCTGGGCATCGCCAAGAGTCAGCTCCACATCTTGGCGGGGCTCACCAAGCTACGGCAGGCTGCTTGCGATCCTCGCCTCTTGGGGCTGCCGCGCGAGTTCTCGCACGACGACAGCGGCAAGCTGGCGGCGCTGCGCGAGCTGGTGGAAGAGGTCGACAGTGGCGGGCACAAGGTGCTGATCTTCAGCCAGTTCGTCAGCATGCTGAAGCTGGTGCGCGACGCGCTGGACGAAGACAAGATCCGCTACGAGTACCTGGACGGCAGCACCATCGACCGCTCGGAACGCGTCGACAACTTCCAGAACGACCCCACCATCCCGGTGTTCTTGATCAGCCTCAAGGCGGGCGGTTCCGGCTTGAATCTGACCGCCGCCGACACCGTGATCCACTTCGACCCGTGGTGGAACCCGGCGGTGGAGGACCAGGCCTCGGACCGTGCCCACCGCATCGGCCAGAAGAAGGTGGTCACCATCTACCGGCTGGTGGCGGCCGGCACGATCGAAGAGAAGATCCTCCAGCTGAAGCAGAAGAAGAAGGATCTGGTGGCGGCGGTGCTCACCGAAGACAGCGGCGGCGCCAAGAAGCTCACCAAGGACGATCTGGACGACCTGTTCCGCCTGGACTGACGCGTCACGGTGCCCGGGGCGTGTTCCACGCCCAAGGCACCGCGGCCCCCGTCAATAGAAAGTGAGACTTCCTACTCTCAGATGTCGCCGGTCGGCGCCACCTGACAGCCGGAACCCTGACCGTAGTCGACGCCGCACGGACCGTTCGCGGTCACGCAGCACTTCACGGCCGGCGAGGCGGGCGTCGGACACGTCTGCACGTTGCAGGTGCCGCCGCCACCGCTGCCACCGCTGCCGCCGCCGCCAGTGGCACCACTGCCACCCATGCCGCCGGTCGCGCCCGAGCCACCGGTGGCACCCGAGCCACCCGTCGCACCCGAGCCGCCAGTCGCGCCCGAACCGCCACCACCGCCGGTGGCGCTTCCGCCGGAGCCTCCGCTCCCGCCGTCCTTTCCACCAGTGCCGGAGAACGACTCTTCATCGCTCGAAGCGCACGACGAGGTCGCGATGAGCGGAACGATTGCGAGAGCTGCGAAGCAAATCCCGAATGCACGGGCGACGTTGGTCCTCACGAGGGGCCTCCTTGACGCTGAAGCATGACCCAGTTCCGCCCAACCTGCCGAGCGGGACGAGCGAACAATACAACAGGATCCGCGAAGGCGCGAGAAGTCTCGCGTCAGAGGTCGCCGGTGGGCGGCACCTGGCAGCCCGCGCCCTGCCCGAAGTCCAGCCCGCAGGGTCCGTTCGCCGTGACGCAGCATTTCACGGCAGGGGGTGCGGGCGTCGGGCACGCTTGGACGTTGCACGCGCCTCCCCCGGTGCCGCCGCCACCGCTCGAGCCGCCCGCTCCTCCGCTCGAGCCACCGGTTCCCCCGCTCGATCCACCGGTTCCTCCGCTCGAGCCGCCCGCTCCTCCGCTCGAGCCACCGGTTCCCCCGCTCGATCCGCCCGTTCCTCCCCCGGTGCCACCGGCGCCACCCGTCCCGGCCCCGCCGCTTCCGCCTGCCCCACCGCTGGAGCCCGAGCCGCCGGCTCCGCCGGCACCACCCGCCCCGGCGCCACCGGCGGCCGAGTCGGCTCCCGCCGAGCCGCCGCCTGCCCCGCCCCCACCGCCGTTCGCGCCGGAGTCGCTTCCTGCCGAGCCGCCCGTGCCGCCTCCGCCAGTTCCCCCGCCGGGCGTGCCCCCTCCCCCGCCCAGAGATGCGTCCGCGCCCCCCGAGCCGCCGCTGGCCAAGCTCGACTCGTCGCTGCTCGACACGCACGTCGCAGTCAGCAAGCCCGACAGGACCAACGCAAAGCCGGCTCGTACAGCGCTCGCACCCATGCCCATGATTCGCCTCCCGCCCGCCAGGATACCGACTTCGGCCGGCGTGGCAACACCGAGACCATGGCAGGATTCGAGCTCGATGAGCGGAACGGCTTCTCCACGTCGGCGCGACCTCGTCACCCCGGCGCTGCTCGTGCTCTTGGTGATGCTGCTCTCGCTCTTCAGTGCGTACGCCGCTCCACGACTGATCAATAGCGCGATCGGCGACATCGAGTTCACCGGCTGGTCCGGGCCCATCGCGAAGCAGGTGCTCGGCAGCCGCGCCCCGTATTCCGAGTCCGTCGCGCCCATTCCGCCGGGCAGCCTGCTCTTGGTCGCCGCCATTCACCAGCTGTCGGGGGCGCCCCGCCTGCTCGACGAGCTGGGGCTGATCGCCGTCTGCCACATCCTCCTGGCGGCCCTGGGCTACGCGATGGTGCGCCCGCTGACCAGCCGCGAGAACTCGGTCCTGGTGGCGATCGCCACCTCGGTGATCCTGCTTCGCGGCATCAAGGAGTGCGCCTACGACCAGACTGCCGCGGTCGTTGCCTGGAGCAGCGTCGCGTTCGGCGCCCGAGCGCTGACGTTGAAGCTCGGCCGCCGCCGAGATCTCGCTTGGGCGGCGGCTGGCGTGCTCGCGGTGGCGACGCTGTACTTCAAGCAGAGCACCGCGTTCGGCGCGCTCGCCGGCTGGCCGCTGGTGTTCGCCTACCTCGCGATCCAGGCGCGCGACTCCCGGGCCGCGGTGGCGCGCGCCGCGCAGCAGTGGGCGCTGGGGGCGGCCCTGGGCGCAGGCCTGGTGGCCGTCGGCCTGTGGGCGATGGGCGCGTCCGTGCCGGCGTTCTTGCAGGCGGCGATCACCGACGGCCCTTCGCTCAAGGGCGGCAGCCGTTCGATGCGCTCGCTGGTCGGCTTCTTCCTCCTGGCCTCGCCGGTCTATCCGGCGTCGCTCGTCCTCACCAGCCTGTGCGGCGCGGTCTTGGTGCGGATGGCGCGCCGCCCGCAAGGCCTCTGCCTGGGGGGCCACGACGCCGACGCGCCCTGGACGCGCACCCGGGCGGTCACCATCGCGGCCCTGGCCATCGCCGCCTTCGGCACGGCCACGTGGCTGATCGCCGCGCGGGTCCCCCGGCTTCCGGAGGGGATGGCGTTCTGGACCGAGCGCCTGCGTTTCGTCCCCGGGTTCGGCGTGATGTTCGTGTGCGTGCTCGGGGTGGCGCACCTGTCGCGCGCCGGTGAGGGCGCGGGCCAAGAGAGAGAGCGCGCCCAGACGTGGAATGCCCTCGCGCTGATCACCCTGTGCATCAGCTTCGCCCACAACCTGTCGTCGACCGAGCTCCGGCTGTTCTACGACCCGAACCCCATCATCCCCATCGCGTTCGCCTTCCTGTTCGCCGCCTTCGACCTGGCAGCCTTGCCGCGGGCCAAGCTGTGCGTGTTCGCACTGGCGGTGGCCTCGCTGTTCTCGTCGCGGCTCGACCGAGCGCTGGCGGCCCAGTTCCCCATCGGACGCCACGGCAACTGGGGCGGCCTGTACGTGCAAGAGGGCGCGCTGCCCATCGTCCAGGCGGCAGAGCGGGTGCATGCCTTGACCGGTGATCGAGACACGGTGCTCGTGCTGCCCGAGGACCTGCAAATCGTCGGGCTGATCCAGCGCCCGCGCCCGGCCCTGCGCGGCGCGGTGGTGTTCGTCGACCAGTACGCCCCGCGCCTCTTGGCAGAAGACCTGGCTCGGCTCGAACGCGACCTGCCCAAGGTGGTGGTGGTCCGGCCCGCCGAGCGCGACCTGTGGGCCCTGATGTTCGCGCACTGGAACAGCAACAGCGCGGCGCGCACCATCGTCGATCGGTTCTTGGACGACTGGCTGCCGCGGCGCTATCGGCGCGACTCGAGCTACGCCACGCGTTTCGGGGACCGCGTCGGCACGCTCGAGGTCTGGGTGCGCGTGGACTGACGCCGGTCGTCAGCGCCGCATCGACACGCTCATGAGCAGGCCGAGGCCGATCAGCATGGTCACCACGCTCGAGCCGCCGTAGGAAAACAGCGGCAGCGTGATGCCGACCACCGGCAAGATGCCCACCGCCATGCCCACGTTGAAGAACGTGTGCCAGAAGAACATCGCACCGACCCCCACCGCCAGCGCTGCCCCGAAGCGGTCCTTCGACTGCGACGCCACGTGAACGGCCCAGATGCAGACGAAGCAATAGGTCGCGAGCAAGAGCACGGAGCCGAACATTCCCCAGTCTTCGGCGAACACGGCGAAGGGGAAATCCGAGTACTGATCGGGCACGAACCCGAACTGGTTCTGCGTGCCCTGCATGAAGCCCTCTCCGGTCAGCCCACCGTTGCCGATGGCGGTGCGCGACTGGAAGGCATGCCAGCCGATGCCGGTCTTGTCGTGCTCGGGGTCGAGGAAGCTGGTGATGCGGTTCTTCTGATAGTCCTTGAGCACGTACTTCCACGCCAGCGGCACGGCAGTGACCCCGGCGACCACCAGGGTGGCCACGCTCTGGGCGCGCACCTTGGTCATGGCCAGCATGCTGGCGGCGGTGAGCAGATAGATGAGCGAGGTTCCGAGATCCGGCTGCGCCATCACCAAGATCACTGGAAGGCCCACCAGGCCCGCGGCGGGCGCCAGGTCGAAGAGCGTTCGCGGCTCGGTCTTCGGGTCGTCGTGCAGATACTTGGCGACCACCAAGATGATCAAGATCTTGATGAACTCGCTCGGTTGAAAATTGAAGCTCCCGATCTGGATCCAGCGCGACGAACCCCGGATGTCGGCGCCGAGCACGAACACCAGGCCGAGCGAGACGATGCCCCCGGCGTAGAAGAAGTACGCCAGGCGCTCGAAGTGGCGATAATCGATGGCCGCCACCAGCATGGCCAAGAGGCCGCCCACCACGAACCAGTAGACCTGCGACACGTAGATGTCGGCCAGGGCGGCCCGCTTACCCGCTTCCACGTACACACTGGTCGCGCTGTACAGGTTGACCACGCCCATGGTCGCGACCGCGACGATGGCCAAGAGCAGCGGGGCGTCCACCTGCGCGCCCCCGCGGAACGAGATGCGATCACCGCGAGCCATCGTCGGGCTCCTTCTTGGGCGGCGGGCGGCGCGCCGAGGCCCGGGCGGTGGCGCGCTTCTCCTTGAGCTTCTCCCAGTCGCGCACCAAGCGTGAGCCGATGGGCACGGCGTTCTTTCCGCCGGCGCCGCCGTGCTCGACCAGGACGACGAACGCAATTTCTGGCGAGCGCGCCGGCGCATAGCCCGCGAACCATGCGTGGTCGCGGTTGAAGTACCAGACCTTCTCGGGGTCGACGCCGCGGGGCGTGACGTGGCTCACCTGCGCCGTTCCGGTCTTGCCGGCCATGTCGGTGCCCGTCAGCGTCTCGTGGAAGGCGGTGCCTTCGCGTTCGACCACCACGCCCGTGAGTCCGGCCTTGACCCGCGAAAGATGGTCCTCGTTCACGGTCACCATCCGGCGCACGCGCGGCGGAAACTCCTGGACCACGGTGCCGTCGCTGGTCTCGATGCTGCGAACCACCTGCGGCTGGTAGAGGGTTCCGCCGTTTGCCAGGGCGCCGTAGGCCAGCGCCAGCTGGAGCGGGGTGACCGTGGCGGCGCCCTGCCCGATGGCGGCGAGCAAGGTGAAGCCGCCTCGGAACGCGCCCTTGTAGCGCCGGGTGTACCAGGCACGGGTGGGCATGCGCCCGCGCGCTTCGGGGTTCACGCCGATGCCGGTCTTCACGCCGAAGCCGAAATCGAGGCCGATCTTGGCCAGGCGGTCGATGTGGATGCCCTCGCCCACCTGGTAGAAATAGGTGTTGCACGAGCGCACGATGGCCTCGTGCAGGTTCACGGTGCCGTGCACGCCGGTGCAGCGGAAGAAGCGCCGGCCGTACTCGTAGCCGCCGCGGCAGTTCACCTGGGTCTGCGGCGTGATCAGCCCGTCGGCCAGCGACGCCAGGGCCGAGAACGGCTTGTAGGTGGAGCCTGGCGGATAGGCCGCCGAGATGGTCTTGTCCAGCGTGGGCCGGAGCGGGTCGGCGTACAGCCGGCGGAACGAGTCCCGCACCGCCCGCATGCCGGTACCGCCCGAAACCACGTTGGGGTCGAAGCTGGGCTTGGAGACGGCCGCCAGCAGGCGCCCGGTGCGCACGTCCACCACCACCACCGCGCCGGCCAGCTGCCCGCGCATCGCCTTCTCGATCGCGCGTTCCAGCTCGATGTCCACGGTCAGTGACACGTCACGGCCGGGCACGGGCTCGAGCCGCCGCGGCTCTTCCAGGTACTTCGGCTCCAGGTCCTCACGCGCCGCCCGCTTGTTGATGCCCCGCAGCACCTTGCGCCAGCCGCGCTGCCCACGCAGATAGCTCTCCCAGCGGCGCTCGACCCCCACCGCGCCCAGCTGGTCGCCGGCCCGATACCCCCGACCCTCGAACCTCGCCAAGGTCTCGGGATCGATCTCGCGCATGTAGCCGATCAGGTGCGCGCCGAGCTCACCGTGGGGGAAGTAGCGCACCGGCACCGGCACCACGTCGATGCCTCGCAGGTCGTCTTCGTGGGTCTCGAGCGCCGCCACCACGTCGCGATCCACGTCCACGCGCAAGAGCGTCTGCTGCGAGGGGCGCGTCCCGCCTGCCGCGCGCGCGTCGAGCAGCTTCTTGGTGAGCTCTTCCTTCTCGCCGTCGTCCAGCGCCATCAGCTGCACCACGCGCGGCCAGGTCTTCTCCATGTCGACCTGCTCGGGCACGGCGTAGACGTTGTAGCTGGGCCGATTGGCCGCCAGGACCTGGCCTTGGCCGTCACGAATCACGCCGCGGGTGGTGGCCAGCGACAGCTCGCCGATGATGTTGCGACGCGCCTGCGCCCGGTGCAGGTCCCCCTCCACGATCTGCAGTTGCACCAGCCGGCCGAGTAAGAGCACGAACCCACCCAGAATGACCAACACCATCCAGCGATAGCGCCGCCGGAACTCGCCCACGTCCGAGCGCTGGACGAGAATGCTCACCGCTGGGCTCCCTCGGCGCCGCCGTGGACGGGCTGCGTGCTCTGGTGGATCCGCTGGGCGATGTGGAACACGATCGGCGCGAACAGCGCCGTGGCAATCGCCCGGGGCAAGACGATGTGCCCGATCTCGAGGGGGCGACGTGTGTCCGAGCCGAACACCGCGAGCAATATCAGCACCATGGCGGCTTCGGTCAGCGAGAACACGAAACCCAGCGACATGCGCGTGATGAACGTCTGCGCGGTGAGCCTCACCCCGGCCACCCGCGAGAGCCACCAGTTGGCGACGGTCACGAAGGTGAACAGCCACATCGGCGCCGACGCCACCACGTCGAGGAAGTACCCGAGCCCGAACGCGATGAGCGCCCCGCGTGCCATCGAGTGCTCGTGGACGCCCAGGAAGATCACCAGCGGCAACACCAGGCTGGGGGTGGCGCCGTTCAGGTGAAGCCAGCCGAGCGCCCGGTACAGGTTGGCCTGGATCAGGATCAGGACCACGCCCGTGGCGACGAAAGCGGCGTTGCGCATGGCCGCCTCAGAGCTTGGCCCTCGGCCGGCGTTGCCCGCCGCTCTTGGCCTCGCAGTCCTTCGAGTCCGAGAGCACGATGATGACCTCCTCGAGACGAGAGAAGTCCACCGTCGGCTCGGCTTCGACCGACTGGTACATGCCGAAGTCCCGCTTGACGACCTTGTTCACCCGGGCCACCGGCACCCCCTTGGGGAAGCGGCAGCCCACACCGCTGGTGAGCAGCACGTCGCCGACGTTCACCTCGTCGCTGCGCTGCACGTACTCGACCCGGACGCCGTAGCGGCTACGATCGCCCACGCCGCGGACGAAGCCCCGCGCTCCGGTGCGCTCGACGGTCACGTCCACGCCGAAGCCGCTGTCCACCGTCAGCTCGACGTCCACCTTGTCGCCGGCCACGCGCAGCACGGTGCCCACCGTGCCATCGAACGACAGCACCGGCATGCCGGGCTTCACCTGCACCCCGGGGTTGTCCAGGGTGACGTGCGCCACTCGGAAGTACTCGGTCGTGTCTTTTCCGATCACCACGGCGCTGACGGTCTCGGCGGCGATCGTCTCGCGCAGGTTCAAGAGCCGCCGCAAGCGGACGTTCTCGGCCTCGGCGCTCTTGAGCTGGCGCACCTCGGCGCGCAGCCGAGCGTTCTCGTAGGCCAGCTTGTCGTTGTCCTTCTTGACGTCGACCAGGTAGACATAGTCCCCCACCAGCGACGAGATGCCCCGTGCCAGCGCCGCCGACACGTACTCGAGGGGCGCCGCGACGCGCATGATGGTACGGTCGACCACGCTCATCTCTTCCGGCCGGCGGATGCTGGCACGCAGGAAGAAGAACGGCACCGCGAGCAGCAGCACCACGATGATGATGTCGCGGTAGCGGCGGAGCGAGCTCACGAAGACCTCCTGGGCGCGTTCGAGCGAGCGCCGACGATCAACCGATCGTCACTTCCTTCAAGAGCTCGATGTGGTCCAGCGTCTTGCCACTGCCGAGCACCACGGCACTGATCGGGTCGTCGGCGACCATGACCGGAAGGCCGGTTTCGTCCCGCAACAGCACGTCGATGTTCTTGAGCAGGGCGCCGCCACCGGTGAGCACCACGCCCTTGTCCACGATGTCGGCGGCAAGCTCGGGTGGCGTTCGCTCCAGCGCCACCAGCACCGCCTCGACGATGGCGTTGATGGGCTCCGCCAGCGCCTCGCGGATCTCGTCCGAGTTGACCACCACGGTCTTGGGAATGCCGGCCACCATGTCGCGGCCCTTCACTTCCATGGTCAGCTGCTGGTCGAGCGGATAGGCATTTCCGATGGTGATCTTGATGCGCTCGGCCGACTGCTCGCCGATCGCCAGATTGTACTTGCGCTTCATGTACGCGACGATGGCCTCGTCCATCTTGTCGCCGCCCACGCGGACGCTCTGCGAATAGACGATGCCTGCCAGCGAGATCACCGCGACCTCGGTGGTGCCGCCGCCGATGTCCACCACCATGTTGCCGCTGGGCTCGGTGATCGGCAGCCCCGCCCCGATGGCGGCCGCCATCGGCTCTTCGATCAAATAGACCTCGCGCGCCCCGGCGCTCTCCGCGCTCTCTTTCACGGCGCGCTTCTCGACCTCGGTGATGCCGAAGGGCACGCAGATGATGATCCGCGGCTTGACCAGGGTGCGGCGGTTGTGGGCCCGAGCGATGAAGTAGCGAAGCATCGCCTCGGTGATCTCGAAATCTGCGATCACGCCGTCCCGGAGCGGCCGGATGGCCTGGATGTTCCCCGGGGTCCGGCCGAGCATCTCTTTGGCCTCGCGGCCGACCGCCAGGACCTTCTTGTCGCCGCGAGCATCGCGCTGCACCGCGACCACGCTGGGCTCGCAGCTGACGATGCCCTTGCCCTTCACGTAAATGAGGGTCGTCGCCGTCCCCAAATCGATGGCGAGGTCGTTCGAGAACAGGCCGTAGAGCCAGTCGAAAATCATCGGTCACTTCTCGGGCGGACGCGGATGGGACCATCCCACCCGGACCTCCCCGACGCTGGGGAAAACGGGCCCGCCGTCGTAGCACGCCGGCGACGCCCCAGGCAATCGCCGCAGATTGCCGCTGCGGCCAGCGGGCCGGTCAGCGAGGACAGTAGAAAACAGGGGCCTTCCGTGGCGGAGGCTCAGTCCTCGTCCCAGTCTTCCCAGTCTTTGCGGTTCTCGCGGCCCTTCTTGGCGCCGCCCTGGTCGAGCTTCCCGCGCTTCTTCTTCTTCTTTTCCCAGTCCGGAGCCGGCGGCGGACCGCCGCCGCCGCCGCCCGGCGGGCCGCGCCGCTCGCCGCCACGGCTCGCGTCCGCGGGCGGAGCCGACGGAAAGTCGGGGTAGCCGCCGCCGCCACCAAAGCCGCCGCCACCGAAGCCAGGCCGATCACCGCCGCTCATGGGCGGGCGATCGCCGCGTGGGTGCGCGATGTTCACCATCAGCCCGCGGCCCTTCATCTCGACGCCGCGCAGCGCCGTGATGGCTTCGTTCGCGGCCTCGGCGCTACCCATGGTGACGAAGCCGAAACCGCGCATGCGGCCGTCGGGGCCCACCGGCAGGTGGATGCGCACCACCGGCGCAACGCCGTGCTCGGCGAAGATCGCTTCGAGATCGGCCTGCGCCGCGTCGTAAGGCAAATTGCCCACGTAAAGCGTGCGATCGCCAGTGTTCGCGCTGCTGACGGGACCGCCGGGGGCCTCGCTGCGCGCATCACGACGCGGTGGTTCGGACTGGAACGGGCGAACGGAGATCGAGCGGCCCGCTTGCAGCGACCCGTCGAGTTGGTCACGCGCCGCGGCCGCCTGATCGGATGTTGCGAGGGTGACGAATCCGAAACCGCGTGGGCGGCCGGTGTCACGGTGCTTGGGCAACGTCACGTTGACGACCGTTCCACCGGTCGCCTCGAACAGCTGCCGCAGCACGTCCTCGGTCATGGAATCCGGCAAGCCCGCTATGAAGAGCTTGCGCTCATCCTCGGTCGACATGCTTCGCGATCCTCGTTCAGCCCTTTCTAGAAGTCCCCTTCGAGCGGACGCCGCTCTCCGAGGTGCAGCAACGATATCGTCCGCTTTTCTCAGGTTCAAGTCGCGACTTCCGCCGGGCCCCGATCCGCGAGACGCCCGGCACGGTTCCGGGCTATAGGGGCGAGAGGCCGTTGAAGCTCCGAGTCCTCGTCAATCCCCAGGCGGGCGCCGGCAACGCCGTGCGCAAGATCCCCGCAATTTCCCGCGCGCTCGAGCGGGTGGGCCTGACCCACGACGTGGTCCAGACCCGGGCGCCCGGTGACGCTCGACGGCTCTTGGACGAGGCGCGCGCCGACGGGGTGACGTGCGTGGCGGTGGTGGGCGGCGACGGCACGCTGAACGAGGTCGCCCAGGCCTACGTCGATCCGCGCGGAAACCCCATCGCCGGACCCGAGCTGGGGCTGATCCCGGCCGGCACCGGCGGCGACTTCCGGAAGACCTTCCGCCTCGGCGACGGGGTCGACGAGGCCGCGCGGCGCCTGCGGGACGCCACCCCGCGCCCGCTGGATCTCGGCGCGCTCGAGCTCGTGGCGGACGACGGCTCCCGGGTGGTGCGCGCGTTCCTCAACATCGCCAGCTTCGGCATCGGCGGCCTCACCGATCGGATCGTGAACTCGACGCCCAAGTGGATGGGCGGCCGGGCAGCGTTCTTCAGCGGCACCCTCCGCGCAATGTTCGCCTATCGGAACGCACCCGTCCGGGTGACGGTGGACGGCACGCCCTTCCACGAGGGGCCCATCTTCAACGTGGCGGTGGCCAACGGTCGGTTCTTCGGCGGGGGCATGATGATCGCCCCCGACGCCGACCCTTCGGACGGCCAGTTCGACGTGGTGGCGCTCGGCGACGTCGGACGCGCCGAGACGTTGCTGCTCTCTCCCAAGATCTACCGCGGGACGCACCCCGAGCACGCCAAGGTGCACGTGACTCGCGGGAAGGTGGTCGAGGCAGAGCCGCTTGGCGCCTCGGCGCGCGTCTTGATCGACATGGACGGCGAGACGCCCGGGCGGCTTCCGATTCGCGCGCGCGTGCTGGCCGGCGCGCTGCGCATCCGCGCGTGAGGTTGCAGCGCGCGACAGCGTCGCACTTCTCCCGGTGCGCGCATCACGGCCCGCGGGATCTCGGGCCAAAGCCGGGTGGTACGGCCGATGCACGGGGTGCCTCAGGACAAGGAGGCCGTCGTGAAAGTTCCGTGGCATCGCGCGCTCGAGCCGGAGGTGCAGCCGCCCGGCCTCAGGCCCACCTGGACCACCTGGATGTGGATGGGATTCGCGGTCGCGGTGCTCGTGGCCACGGTCGTGGGCCTGCTCATGTCCGCGGTGCCGTACACCCTTCCGTGAGCGCCCCCGACTGGGCATCCCCGCCCGGAAGTCGGGCCGGACGGTTGCGAAAAGGGACGCGTCTTCGATCAGTTGAGGCGTGGCGCGTGTCCCGTCGTGCCGGTCCTGCCCGGGCGTGCCCGTGACCACCACTCGGTCGCCTCCCGCGTGCGTGGGGTGTGCTGCTCACCCCCGCTCCGACCCCGAAGCGTCGCGCCGCCTCGCGAGCCGGCGAGCCCATGACGCTGCCGCTGCCACAGACCACTGACGGCAATCCGGCGCGCCCCTTCCATCGGGGGCGCGCCAGCAGCGTCTCTACGAAAAAGAGCATCGACGCAAAGAATCTTGTTGACGCGTTTCAGAGCGACTCGCGCGCACACTGCGTCGATCGCCGAGGAGTTGGCCTGTGCGCGCATGACGTCGAGCGCTCACTCGGTTTCGCGCGCGCGACGACTTTCGATGCGTCCGGGTGCTCGAAACGCGCTCCTTGTGTCAGCGGTGAGGGCAAAAAACCACGTGGTATGCGAAGAGTCATGCAAGCTCTCTCCTCGGCCTCCGATCGCGAGCTCCGCCAGCGCCTCTCTGCTGCTGTCAGCAGTGAGCGCCTCGCCTCTGCGGACGTCATCTTCCACCTGGCCGAGCTCGACCGCCGCCGGCTCTACCTCGAAGAGGCCTGCTCCTCGCTCTTCGCGTATTGCGTGGAGCGCCTCGGGTATTCCGAGGACGGTGCCAACAAGCGCGTGCGGGTGGCCCGCCTGGTCCAGCGCTTTCCGCAGGTGCTCGATGACCTCGCGAGCGGCGCCATCCACCTGACCGGCCTGTTTCTGCTCTCCGGCCACCTGACAGAGGACAACGCCGAGCAAGTCCTCGCCGAGGCGCGCGGCAAGTCCAAGCGACAGATCGAGGAGCTGATTGCTCGGCGGTATCCGCGGCCGGACGTGGCGACGACCATCACCCCGGTGGCGCCCGTGCCGGCGCAGACGGAGTTATCAACATGGTCCGGGACAGGTGACCCGACCCCGCCGGCCCCGCCGAC
>JAKLKA010000064.1 GCA_023150915.1 Polyangiaceae bacterium | reverse complement strand
GACCGGGTGCGACTGACGACGGCCTCCGGCTGCATCGAGCTGCCGGCCGCGCTCTGCGACGACCTGGTGCCGGGGGCGATGGCGGTTCCGCACGGCTTCGGCCACGAGCCCGAGAGCGGCTGGTCCAAAGCCGTGCAGCGCGGCGGCGCCAACGTGAACCTGCTGGCGCCGTCCGGCCCCGCAGCGCTCGATCCGCTGAGCGGCATGTGCCAGTTCGTCGGGCTCGAGGTGAAGGTCGAGCGCGTGGCGATGGTCCGCGCGGCCGAGTAGCCGCGTGTGGGCCCCGGGCCGCACGCTGGGTCCCCCGGCCCACGGCCCCCTCGCGCCCCGGCCCCCCTGCCCGCCGAAACCCGGAGTATACGCGCGGCACGCCCATTGCTGAACGGGCGGCACCGGAGGAACGATTCGGATGCGTGAACTGCGCCCCGCGGGGCAGAAGACTTGGTTTCGGCGGCTCCGCCCCGCCCTGATTGCCCTCTTGCTCACCGCCGCGGCCTGCGTGCCGGGCGGCGCCACCATGCCCGTGGTCTCGCCGTCACGGACGCTGACGTTGGACAAGGGTGAGGGGGGGCGGTCGAACGACGGACCGTTCCGGGTCGTGTTCTCGGGGCCGCAGGGTGAAGCGGCCACCGGCGCCGAGCTGAGCGTGGTGTTCAGCCGACCGCTGCGCGCGCTGGAGCTGGCGGGGAGCGAGGCGCCACCGCCCATCGAGACCACGCCCAAGCTCGAGGGCCGCTGGCAATGGGTCGGCACGCGCGCGCTGGTGTTCGTTCCCAAGACCGGGCGCCTGCCGGGCGCCACGCAGATCACGGTCGAGGTGCCGGGCGGCACTCGGGCGCTCGACGGCGCCACGCTGGGCGCCGCGCACCGCTTCACCGTCACCACGCCCACGCCGCGGTTGGTGCGCTCGACGCCTCACAACGGGGCGACCGGTCTGACGCCGAAGACCACGCTCGAGCTGCGCTTCAATCAACCCGTCGACCCCGAGGTGCTGACGCGGGTGAGCAGCCTGGTCGCCACCACCGCGGGCAAGCCGCGACCCCTGAAGTTCAGCGTGAAGCGACCGGACCCGCAGCAGCCCAAGCGCCTCGAGGTGACCCCCGCGGCTCCGCTGCCGATCCACTCGAGCTTCGTGTTCACCATCGCCCCGACGCTGGTGGGCGAAGAGGGCCCGCTGCCGGCGGGCTCGCCCGGAACGGTGAGCTTCGAGACCTACGGCCCGCTCGCGGTCCAGCGCGTGACGTGCAACCGCGACACGCCGAACGGTCACTGCATGGCGGGCTCGGGGCTGGGGCTCGAGCTGACCAACCCCGTGGCCTTCAAGGCCCTGCGCCGCGCGGTCAGCCTGACGCCCGACGCGGGCGTGAAGTGGGAGAGTTGGCGCGACGACAACGAGGAAACCAACTACTCGGGACTGACAGCCAAGCTGCGCCCCGGCGCGACCTACACGCTGCGGGTCGGCGGCGAGCTGGTCGACCGCCATGGCCAGCGCATGGGCAAAGCCCACGTGGAGAAGATCGTGGTCGACGATCTCTGGCCCACCGTCGAGATCGGCGTGTCGGGTGACGTGCTCGAGCCCAAGGCGATGCGCCCGCTGGCGGTCGGCGCGGTGAACGTCAAGCACTACGAGTTGATCACCGCCCCGCTCACCCCGACCGACCTCTTGGCGCTGGCCGATCACGAGCGCCCCGAGAGCCGCTTCGCCGCCCTGGCGAAGGTGCCCGGGGCGAAGCAGCGCACGGTGCGGCCCGCCACCGCGGCCAACGTGCTCGCCAAAGAGCCGGTGGACCCCGCCGCGGTGCTCCCCGGTGCGCACCGCGGGCCCATGGCCGTTGGCATCCGCTGGGTCGAGCGCGAAGCGAAGAAGGGGCCGCGCCCCGAGGGCGAGCGCGTCGGCACCGACCTGCGCCTGCTTCAGGTCACCGATCTGGCGCTGAGCGCCAAGCTGTCGCGTCACGGTTCGCTGGTCTGGGTCACGCGCCTTTCCGACGGCGCCCCGGTGGCGGGCGCCAAGGTGGAATTGCATCGCCGCGGAGCCGCCATGAAGAGCTACGACGTGGACGGGCGTGGCATCGCCACCATCCCGGCGGCGGACTACCAGCCGAACTTCTACAAAGACGACCCCGGGTCGCGCGCGGTGATCGTCGCCAAGAGCGGGGACGACTGGGCGTATCGCTACGCCTCGGATCACCTGGACGGCTGGCGGTTCGGCGTGGCCACGGACCTCTCGGGCGAGCAGAAGAGCTACGGGATGATGTTCACCGAGCGGGGCATCTACCGGCCGGGCGACGCGGTGCAGGTCAAGGGCATCGTGCGCACCGAGGTGCCGACCGGCAACGCGATTCCCAAGGGGCTGGCCCTCGAGCTCAGGCTGCGCTCGCCCGACGGCGAAGAGGTGTCGAGCCAGAAGGTCACGGCCAGCCGATTCGGCACGTTCAACGCGACGGTCAAGGTGCCGAAGACCGGCGCCCTGGGCAACTGGCACCTCGAGGTCGAGGGCCTGGGTGAGGACCAGCGGGTCAGCGAGTACTTCGAGGTCGCGGAGTATCGACCGGCCGAGTTCAAGGTGACCGCCGAGAGCGACCGGCCCGAATACGTGCGCGGCGATCGCGCGCGCTGGACGGCCCGGGGCGACTATCTGTTCGGGGCGCCGATGGGCAAGGCCGGCGTGCGCTACACCATCAGCCGCAGCACCACCTACTTCAGCCCGCCCGGCAGCGAGGGCTTCGTCACCGATGGGGGCGAGTATTTCGCGGACCGCGAGGACGCCGAGCGCGGCGCGGGACAGCTCGAGCAGAAGACCGGCAAGCTGGACGCGCAGGGAAAGATCTCGGCCGAGCTGCCCCTGGCCATGCCCGCGCAGCGGGGCCCCGAGCTGGTGACGCTGGACGCCGAGGTCACCGACGTGTCACGGCAGGCTCTGGGTGGCAGCACCAGCGCGGTGGTGCACCCCGGCACCTTCTACCTGGGGTTGAAGCAGCTCGACGACTACTTCGTCACTGCCCCCGGCAAGGTGGCCGCGGGGGTGGTGGCGCTGTCGCCCAAGGGCGAGAAGCTGCCGGGCAAGAAGGTCGACGTCGAGCTGGTGCGGCGCAAGTGGACGCTGGCCCGCCAAGAGGTGGGCGGCGGTCGCTACCACTCCGAATCGAAGGCGGTCGACACCGTGGTCGGCAACTGCTCGGTGGTCACCGGGGCGCAGCCCGCCAGCTGCTCGATCGACGTCAGCGAAGGCGGCTACTACCTGGTGCGGGCTCGCGCCGTGGACGAGCGGAAGAACCCGGTGGAGGCCGCCCAGGGCTTCTTCGGCATCGGCCCCGGTGGCGCCACCTGGCGCGACAGCGACCGCATGAGCCTCGAGCTGGCGCTCAACAAGAAGTCGTACCGGGTGGGTGAGACCGCGCGCGTGCTGGTGAAATCGCCCTATCCCGAGGCCGAAGCGCTGGTCACCATCGAGCGCGCCGGCGTGTATCGCTCGGAGCGGAAGAAGCTGGTCGGTCCCACGCCCACCATCGAGGTGCCGATCAGCGACGACCTCAGACCGAACGCGTTCGTGTCGGTGCACATCGTCCGCGGGCGCAAGAAGGCGCCGCCCACCGAGCGCGGCAAGGCGGACGTGGGCGCACCGCAGTTCCGTGCCGGCTACGCCGCGCTGGTGATCGATCCGGAAGCGCGCCGGCTGAAGGTCGACGTGCGCCCCAAGAACAAAGAGCTTCGGCCCGGCGCCACGGCCGAGATCGAGGTCGCGGTGAAAGACGCGGCCGGCAAGCCCAAGAGCGCCGAGGTGACGCTGTATGCCGTGGACGAGGGCGTGCTCAGCCTGATCGGCTACAAGACGCCAGATCCGCTGCCCGTGTTCACCGCCTCGCGGCCGCTGCAGGTGGCCACGGTCGAGTCACGCGACTCGCTGGCGAGGCTGGGGCTCGATCTGGGCGCCACGCTCGGCCTCGAGAAGGGCCAAGACGGCGGCGACGGCGGCGGCGGTCGCTCGGCGCGCCGCGACTTCCGCCAGAGCGCGTACTTCAACCCCACGCTGAGCACCGACGACAAGGGCTACGCCAAGGTCAGCTTCAAGATCCCCGAGAGCCTGACCACCTATCGCGTGATGGCCGTCGCGACCAGCATCGACGATCGCTACGGCTACGGCGAGTCGCGGGTCGTCACCAGTCGCCGACTGATGGCTCGCCCGGCGCTGCCGCGCTTCGTGCGCGCCGGCGATCGACTCGATGCCGGCGTGGTCGTGACCTCGAAGGGTTTCGGGCCTGCGGACGTGACCGTGATCGCCAAGGTGGACGGCCTGGAGCTCGGCGGTGAAGCGCAGAAGGTGGTGAAGCTGGGTCGCGACGAGTCCGTCGAGGTGCGCTTCCCCATGCTGGCCAAGAGCGCCGGCCGGGCCAAACTGCGCTTCGACGCCAAGGCCGAAGGCGAGCACGACGCGGTCGAAGTCGAGCGCGAGGTGCAGGTCCCGACGGTGATGGAGGCCGTGGCGCTGTACGGCGAGACCGACAAGGCCAGCGGCGAGAAGCTGGGTGACCTCGGCGCCATCCGCCGCGACGTGGGGTCCCTCGACCTGTCGGTGTCCAGCACCGCGCTGGTGGGGCTCGACGCCGGCGTCGAGCAGCTGGTCGAGTATCCGTACGGCTGCACCGAGCAGCTCTCGAGCCGACTCTTGCCGCTGGTTCCCCTGCGCGAGCTGGCGCGCGATTTCAAGTTCCCGCTGCCGAAGAACACCAGCGCGGTGATCGACAAGACGGTGGCCGACATCCTCGGCCGCCAGCGCGGCGACGGCGGGTTCGGCATGTGGCCCGACTCGCCCGAGAGCTCGCCCTGGGTCAGCACCTATGCCCTGTGGGTGCTGCACCAGGCCAAGGCGCGCGGGGCGGCGGTGCCCAACCGGGCGCTCGATCAGGCCAAGGCCTACGTGCGACGCTATCTGGAGCAAGCACGCGAAGACGAGCTCTGGCTGGTGAGCGCCGCCTTCGTGGTGGACGTGCTGGCCGAGGTGGGCGCGCCCGATACCGGCTACATGAGCCGGCTGTACGAGAGCCGGAAGAAGATGCCGCTCTTCGGTCAGGCCCTGCTGCTGCACGCGCTGGCGGTGTCCAAGCAGAAGCGCGAGATGGTGGACAAGCTGGCGGGCGAGATCGAGGGCCAGCTGCACCTGGACGCGAACCTGGCGTTCGCCAACGAGAACCTCGGTGACGACTACGCCGTGGTGATGGACTCTACCGCCCGGACCAGCGCCCTGGTGCTGCGCGCGCTGGTGACGGCACGCCCGGGCCACCCGATGGCGTCGAAGCTGGCGCGCGGCCTCTTGTCCGTGCGCAAGGGCGGCGCCTGGCGGACCACGCAGGAGGCGGCCTTTGCGCTCCTGGCGCTCGATCTGTACCGCCGCTCGGAAGAAAAGGCCGTCCCCGACTATCTGGCGAAGATCTGGCTCTCGGGCACCGAGCTCGCCTCGGCAGAAATGCGCGGGCGCTCGCTGGCGGCGGTGCAACACCACATCCCGACCGCCAAGCTCGGCCAGGGGGGCACGCTGGTCTTCGAGAAGCAGGGCTCGGGAACGCTGTTTTACGAGGCCCGGCTCAAGTACGCCAAGACCACCCTGCCCGCGCAGCCGCTGGATCGCGGATTCTTCGTGCAGAAGACACTACGCAAGGTCACCCCCGACACGCTGGCCGACGCGCTCGAGAGCGTCCCGGATCTGAGCCAGAAGCTGCTGGCCGGCGGCGATCTGGTGATGGCCGACGTGGTGATCGTGACCCCCAGCCCGCGTCACTTCGTGGTGGTCGACGACCCGCTGCCCGCCGGGCTCGAAGCCGTGGACGCGAGCCTCTCGAACACTGCTGCCTGGCTGCGCGTGCCGCACTCGGGTGGAGAAGAGGGTGCCGAGTGCCACGACTGCGACGAAGAGCAGGACGACCGCGTGGCTCACGGTACGGCGTTCCTCGACAGCTGGTATCGACGCGAGCTGCGCGATGACCGCGTGCTGTTCTTCGTCGATCACATGGCAGCCGGCATGTACCACTACCGGTATCTGGCGCGCGCCACCACCCTGGGCAAATTCGTGGTCCCGCCGACCAAGGCCGAAGAGATGTACACGCCCGAGACCTTCGGGCGCACGGGCGCCACCCTGGTGGAGGTTCGGTGAAAGATCGCCTGCTCCGCTGGGCCCGCACGCCGTGGGTGCGGGCCGCGCTCGGCGGCGCGCTGGCGCCGGTGCTGTGCCTCTTGGTCGCCGCCGCGCTCGAGCCGGTGCCGGCAGAGCTGGCGGGCGGTGAGCGAGGCCCGGTCAGCGTGCGGGTGACGGACACGCACGGGCGCCTGGTGCGCGACGTGCGCGCCGACGGGGGCCTCCTCACCTCGCGCGTGAAGCTGAGCGAGCTGCCGGCCGAGGTGCCGCTGGCGGTGCTGGCGGCGGAAGACGCCCGCTTCTATCGGCACTTTGGCCTCGACCCGCTGGCCATGGCGCGCGCCTTCGGGCAGGCCGTGTGGCACCGCCGGCTGGTCTCGGGCGCCAGCACCATCACCCAGCAGCTGGTCAAGAACACCGTGAAGCGGCCGCGCACGGTGCGCGGCAAGCTGCGCGAGATGGCCATCGCGCTGCGCCTCGAGGTCGCCCTCGACAAGCGCACGATCTTGGAAGAGTACTTGAGCCGAGTCGAGTTCGGTCCCAACGTGCGCGGCATCGAGGCCGCCAGTCGGCTCTACTTCGACAAGCCGGCAGCCAAGCTCAGCCTGGCCGAAGCGGCAGCGCTGGCGTCGATCCCCCGGGGCCCCACCCTGTATGACCCGCGTCGCGGCACGGCGCGGCTCGAGCGGCGACGCAATCGCGTGCTCGACCGCATGCTGAGCTCGGGCTTCGTCTCGGCAGACGCCGTCGAGCGTGCGCGCGCCGAGCCCATCGTGCTCACCACGGGTCACGCGGAGGGGGGCGCCGAGCACTTCGTGCGGGCGGTGCTGTCGGGTGCGCTGCAGAAAGAGCTGGCAGGCCGCCCGCTGGCCGAGGTCGAAACCACCCTGGATGCCGAGCTGCAGCGCGAGGTGAGCACGCTGGTGCGCCAGACCCGCGAGCGCATGGCCGCCTTCGACGCATCGGCCGCGGCGGTGATCGTGATCGACAACCCGACGGGTGACGTTCTGGCCTATGTCGGCGCGCCCGACTTCTTCGACGTGGGGAGCCTTGGCCAGAACGACGGCGTGCTGGCGCGGCGCCAGCCCGGCTCGGCCCTGAAGCCCTTCGTCTACGCGGTGGGGATGGATCGACTGGGCCTGCACGCCTCGAGCCTCTTGCCCGACGTCGAGCTGCACCTTTCCACGCCCACGGGGGACTATTCGCCCAAGAACTACGACGGGCGTCACCACGGCCCGGTGCGCCTGCGCGAGGCGCTGGGCAACTCGTACAACATCCCGGCCGTGTACGTAGCGCAGGAGGCCGGCCCCGAGAACGTGCTCGCCCTGTTGCATCAGGTGGGCATCGACTCTCTGGACCGCTCTGCCGATCACTATGGCGCGGCCATCGCACTCGGCGACGGCGAGGTCACGCTGGCCGAGCTCACCAGCGCCTACGCCACGCTGGCGCGGGGCGGCGAGCGGGTGCCGCTGCGCGCCGTGAAGCGCGCGCGCCTCGCCGACGGCGGCGAGATCGCCCTGCCGCCGGCCGACCGGCGCCGCGTGCTCTCGCGCGAGGTGGCGGCGGTGCTGGGCGACGTGCTGGCCGACCCCAGCGCACGCCTTGCGGCTTTCGGTCGCGAAAGCGCCCTCGAGCTGCCGTTCCCCGCCGCCGCCAAGACCGGCACATCGAAGGGCTATCGCGACAACTGGGCCATCGGGTACACGCACGCGGTGACCGTGGGCGTCTGGGTCGGCAACTTCGATGGGCGGCCGATGCACGGCTCGAGCGGCGTGACCGGCGCGGCGCCGCTCTTCCGCGACGTGATGCTGGCCGCAATGCGCGAGCGCCCGCCGGCCGTGCCCGACCCGCCTCTGGCGCTGACCCAGCTCGAGATCTGTCCGCTGTCGGGCCAGCGCCCGGGCCCGCACTGCCCGCACCGCGTGCGCGAGCGCTTCGCGGTCGATCGCGTGCCCACTGGAAGTTGCACGCTGCACGTCGAGGTGGCCATCGATGCCGAAAGCGGGCTCCGCGCGGGCCCGGGTTGCCGCGGCGCGAAGCTCGAGGTCCGGGAGCGCCATTCCGAGCGCTTTGCCGCCTGGGCGCTGGCCGCCGGGCGGCCAGTGGTTCCCGAAGAGTGGTCGCCGCGCTGCCCCGGCTCGAGCCCGGATTCGGGTCGCCCGCCCGCCGTCGCCTATCCCTTCGATGGCGCGCGCTTCGTGCGCGATCCCGGGGTCGCGTCCGCGGCACAGGCCATCGTGCTGCGCGCCCGCGCGCCCGAGGGTGTCTCGGCGGTGCGCTTCTTCGTGGACGGTTCGCTGGTGGGCACCAGTCGGGCACCGTTTGCCCGCGCGTGGCCGCTCGCGGCGGGCCAGCACCGCGTGCACGTCGAGAGCAGCGCGGGCCTGATCAGCGAAGCGGTGAGCTTCGTGGTGGAGTGAGCTCGATCAGCCCAGCCCCAGGCGGCGCCGGGCGTCCGAGTACTGCTCGCTCACGCTGAACACCGCCAGATCGCGCGCCTCGGGGTTGCGCACGATCCACTTCAGTCGCTCGGCGGCATCGGCGGGCGGGCCTTCGGGATGTCCGGTGCCGGCGGCGATGCCGATCAGCGCCGCCGCGGGCGAGCCCATGGCCAAGAGCGCGGTGCGGTTGCCCCACTGATTGACCGCCGTCCCCAGCTGCGACGCGCGGTTGCCGATCGAGCCGATGACCTCCATGGCCAGCACCGGCACGTCGTCGTCCAGCTGCCGCACCAGTGCACCCTTGATGCGTTGCTGGTGCTCGGCCACCTTCTTGGGCTCTACCCCTGGCGCTTGCCAGGTGGGTGCGAACACCGTCAGCATGCCAGCCACCACCGGCCAGAGATCGATGGGGGCGGTGCGCGAGAGCGTGGCCGCCCGCGCCTGCAACAGCTTCAGGCTGCGCAGCACCAGGAAGGTCCGCGCCGTCTCGTCGATGCCCTTCTCGAGCAAGACCGAGCCGAACACCAGCCGTGGGGGGGCGGCGCTGGCGGGGACGCAGCTCGGACCGATGGCGGTGGACACGTACGCCTCGACGTTGTGGATCCCGAAGGCGGTGGCCATCTGCTGGATCTGCTGCGCAAAGCCGCTGGCCTCGGCCGGCAGGGGGGTCGCGCGGATCGAGCGCAGGTCCATCGGGTAGGCGCCGTCCAGCGCGTCGCCGACCTTCTTGAGCAACGCTCGCAGGGGCAGGGAAAGCAGCTCGGGCGCCAAGAGGTCGTCGAGCCGAGCGTCGGCTGCCGCGAGGCCCGCGCCGGGGATCGAGGCGTCGGCGCCGGTCAGCGCTGCGAGGGTGGCGTTGGCCACCCGGGCTGCGTCGGTACCACCGCGCAGCTCGGCCACCGTGGCCAGCGCCTCGAACAGGGCTGCGTCGAATCGACCCGTTCCCAGGGCGCGCCGCGCGTCGTTCGCCGCGCGATCGAGCAGCACGTTGAGCGCCGTGGTCTCGTCCCCGCGCCGATAGAACTCGGCCAGGGCTCGGAGCACGGCGCCGTCTTGCGGCCAGGTCTTGCGGGCCTTGTCGAGCGTGGCCTCGGCCTTGCGGCGATCTTTGACGAAGTCTTCTTGCACGCGCGAAAGCTCGATCGTCCGATCGCGCTTCTCTTCCGGGGTGCCAGCGCGATTCAAGAGCTCGGTCTGGATCTCGAGGGCCTTCTGCGTGTCGCCCAGCCCGCCGTGGACCTGCACCAGCCGCTCCATCGCGCCCACGTCGTTCGGCAAGCGCTTCAAGACCTCGCGGTACGACAGCTCGGCCCGCTGGGCGTTCGGCAGCTCTTTTTCGTACAGCGCGCCCAGCTTGCGATAGATCTCGGCTTGGCGCTCCGGCTCGGTCGAGTGGCGAGCGAGGCGGATCCAGGCTTGTTCCGCCCCCTCCCAGTCGCCCTCGTGCACGCTCAGCTCGGCGAAGGCGTCGAGTGCGTCCGCGTGGTCGGGGTTGGCGTCGAGCGCCGCCGCCAGCGCCTCGCGTGCGGCGCTGGTATCGCCGATGTCTGCCAGCGCCTTGCCGCGCGTGACCTCGAGCGCGACCCGCTCTTCGGGATCGGTGGTGAGCGCGATGCGACGCTCGAGCAAGTCGGCGAGCTTCTCGCGGGCGTCTTGCTTGACGTAGAGGGCGCTGAGCCGTGCGAACGTGTCGCCGTGGGTGAGATCGAGATCGGCGACGGTCTCGAGGGCGGTGCGGCCGCGATCTTCGTCGCCGACCGCGTCGAGCCACAGGCAGCCGGCGCGGTGCCAGGCGTCGACCTGGTGCGCCTGCACCTTGCTGGCCGAGGCCAGCGCCTCGAGCGCTTGGGCGGCCCCTTTGGCGTCACCCAGGCCCTCGAGCGCCTCGGCCTGCCGCGCCAGCGCCACCGGGTGGTCGGGCACCAGCTCCACCGCACGATCGAGCAGCCCCCGCGCGTCGTCCAGCTTGCCCAGGCGCATGGCCGCCTCGCCGGCGCGCAGGGCCAGCGTGGCCGAGTCGATGGCGCGTGCCACGCGCTCGCTCAGTTCTTTGTCCACGCGCAACGCCAGCTCGTCGTCCTTCGGATCGCGGGCGACCACGCTGAGAGTGCGAAGCGCCCAGAGCGACGGGGGCGCGTGGGCAAGGGCCCGCTCGGCCAGCTGTCGGATCTTGACGGTGTCTTGCTTCGAGCACAGGCGCGCCGCCAGCATGGCGTGGGCGTTGGCTTCGTTACGGTCGAGCAGCTCGGCCAAGGTGGTGGCGATGGGCTCGAGCTCGTCGACGCGACCCTCGCCGATGTAAGCGTGCTCGAGCGCCCTGAGCGCCTTCAGGCTCTTGGGATTGGTCTCGAGAATCGCGTTCTGCCACAAGAGCGCGCTCGACTTGTCGCCACGAGTGCGGTCCAGCTCGCTCAGGCGGTCGTACAGCTCCCGCTGCGCGTGGGGGTCGGTCGCGACCTTGGCTGCGGCGATCAGTCGCTCGGCCAGCGCGGCGCCGCCCGCCCCGTGGGCGGCCAGTCGCTCTGCCGTGATGCGCGCGAAGTCGCTGCCGTCCGTGCTGGCAGCGGCGTCTGCGACCCGGGCGGCGGCCGCGAGATCGTCCGCTCGCTCGTATTCCAGGGCCGCCTCGAGCAGCAGACGCACCCGCGTTGGGCCCTCGGCACTGGCGGCCACGGCCTCGCGCCAGGCGCCGCGCGAGCTGCCGCCCGCGGGCGACAAACGCTCGGCCAGCTCGTGCAGCGCGACGTCCGTCGGTCGAGCCCCCGAGGCAGTCTCGAGGAGCGTGGCTGCCGTCTCGCGCTCGGTGTCGGCGATGAGCAGCGCTTCGCGGATGGCGTCGAGGGCACTCTCGATCGGATCGTCCGACGCGGCTCGGCGCCGACGCAACCGGCCGAGCAGGGCCTCGGCGTCGCCGCGCTGTCGCGCCTGCTGCTTTCCAAGGCGGTGCGCAAACGGCAACCCCGGCGCGCTCTCGATCGCGCGGTCGAGCAGGGCGGGGAAGTCTTCCGAGGCCATGCCCACGCGCAGCGCGGCCTCGACCAAGAGCAACGCCTTGCGGGGCTCGTCGCTCACCGCGTCGGCGAGCCCCACGAGCAGATCGGCGGCCCCACTGGGAGTTGCCGCGGCCATCAGCGCGCGCGCGGGCGGCTCGGCGCCCGGGTCGGCGCCCAGTGCGCTGGCCCATTGCCGCGCAGCCGAGTCCGCGTCGTGTCCGATCTCGAGCAACAGGCCGGCGGCAAGGTGCTTGTCGCGCTCGCCGGACGGCCCTTCGGCGCCCGCGGTGGCGGCAATGCTGTGGGCGACGCGCCCGGCGGCACCCGCCGACAGCGCCAGCTCGCCTTCGAGCACGCTCACCAGCGGGTCGTCTTCGCGAGCGACCGCATAGGCCTCGAGCGTGGACCGCAAGAGACCGGGCTCCGCGCCCTCGGCCTGAGAGGCCACCAGGGCGCGGCCCAGAGCCAGCCCGGAGCGCTTCGCTTCGCTGCCGCAGGCGGGGCCAAGCGGCGCGTCGGGAGGGCGAGTGGCGGACGCCGCGGCGGCGGTGAGCGGGGTGAGTCGCGGATCGGTCTCGATGCGGGCAAGCCAGCGATCGACCAGCGTGCTCGGCGCGCCGGTCAGCGCGGCCAGCGAGGTCCGATCGGCCGCGGTCAGATCGGCCGAGTCGGCCTCGTGCCCTTCCAGCAGGCTGGCGAGACCCGACGGATCGCCTTGCTCCAGCGAGCGTGCGGCCAGCGCTCGCCGCGCGGCCGGGGAATCGGTGTCCTCGATGATCTGGCGCAGCAACGCGATGGCCTTCGGACGCGTGCTCGAGTCGGTCGCGAGCAGCGAAGCCGCCAGCCAGCGCGCGCCCAGCTCCAGCCCCGACAAGGTCGAAAGCTCGGCGACGGACTCGCCGGCGCGAGCGACGTCGGAGCGTGCCAAGGCACGCCGCGCCCGCATGAAGTGCACGGCGCCGATGGGGCTCTGTGCGGTCGGGGGAGAGTCTTTGCGCAGGCTGGCCAGATCCACCACGGCGCGCGCGACCACCGCGAGGTCCCCGTCCAGTCCGGGGGGCGCGGCGGGGGGCTTGTCGTTCGCGGCCAGCACGCGCGCCAGCTTCATCAGCGGCTGTCGCGGGTCGCTGGGGTCGAGCTTGAAGAGCACGTCCAGACGGCGATCGGCTTGAGCCGTATCGTGGAGGCCTGCGCGCGCGATCTCGGCACCCAGGTAGACGGCGTGGCTGCGCACCGCGGGGTTCGCGCTGCTCTTCGCCTCGGTATCGAGGGCCGCCAGGACCGCCTTGTGGTCGTCGTCCAGCGCCGCCAAGAGCCGAGCCTGACGCTGCATCAGGGGCGCGGTGGGCGCCAAGGCCAGCGCCTGGTTGGCGAGCGCGCGGGCGCGCTTGGCGTCCCCGCCCATGGCGACCAGCTCGCTGGCCACGAGCAGCGCGCGGGCCTTCGCTCCGGCGTCTTCCGTGTTCGAGGCTTCGGTCTCGAGCCACGCCGCCCGGGCCAGACACGCCTCGAGCGCGTCTTGCTCGGCCAGGTGGACCGCCGCGGGCCGGTCTTGCTCCCAGTTGGCCGGCGTCCACAGAGGCTCGGGTCGTAGCTTCGATTCGTCGATCGAGTCGTCTTCTTCGTCCGCGAGGGGCTCGGCGGGAATGGACTCGAGGGCGGCCACCTCGTCGAGCCCGGGCGCCATGCCGCCCACCAAGGCGTCGATCTCGGCGTCCGAATCGGTGGCGGGCGGTGGCAGCTCCGAGAACTCGTCGAGCCCGAGGTCGGCCAAGTCGTCGAGGGCGGGCTCGGCGGCGACGGCTTGCGGCGGCGCGGGTTCTGCCGGGGCGGTTCGAGGCGGCGCCGGCTCGGTCGCTCGCGGCGGCGGGGCGGGATCGGGACGTGCCGGGCGCGGCGGGGCCGCCGGTCGCGGTGGGCCCGCGGGGCGTGGCGGGCCCGCGGGTCGCGGTGGGCCGGCAGGTCGCGGCGTCTCGGTGGGCGCTGCCGCGGGCGCGGCGGCTGGTGCCTCGTCCAGCAACGCGTCGACGGAAGCGGCACCCCGAGCCGCAGCCAGCGCGACTTGATCGACCTGTGCGCTGAGCGTGACCCCTTCGGCGTCGTACAGACGCGCCTCGGGCTCGAACAGCTTGTCCCCGACCGGGGGCTCGGCTTCCTTGGCGACGGGCGCCGCCGGGCTCGGGCGCGGCTCGTCGGAGAGCAGCGAATCGAGCAGGGCGTCGGGCTCGAAGTCCAGATCGCCGAGCTCTTCCCCGATGCTGCGTGCGCTTGCGCTGCGACCGGCGCCGGCGGGACCGGGGGTCGGGGGTTTGCCTTTCGGCTTCGGATCTTCGGGGTTGCTCATCGAACCGTCATCCCGAGCTGTTCGCGAAGGACCAGATAGGTGGGCGAGAGCACGAACGACAGCACGCGTGCCGTGCGCTCTTGGGCCTCCATCGAGGCGCCCAGCTGCCCGCGCGGTTGGCCGCCACCGCTGAGCACCCACGAGACGTCGCCGGCGGCGATGGCCGCGAGCCGATCGAGCGACGCGATGGCCGCGCGGACCCAGGTGAGGGGGTCTTGCCCGGACCCGGCAGCCCGGGCTGCCAGCTCGGGCAGCACCTTCTTCACCTTGCGCGAGATCTCTTTGGTCAGCACCCGCGTGAACTCGCCGAGCATGGCGTACTGGGGCGAGGGCATCTCGTACCCGCCCACCGTGCAAGTCGCGACGATCAGCGCCGCGACGTCGCTGGGGTCACGGTGGCGCAAGAGCGTGGTGCCCCGCTTGAGCGCGAACAGCTCGCGCGCCACCGCCTGGCGATGCAGCGGCGTGAGCGGCGCCTGGATGCCGCGCCCCAGCACCAGCGCGGGCACTTCCGTGGCCACGCCGAACACGCCTTGGTCGTCGGGGCCGCCGACGTACAGCTCGAAGTCCCCCACGCCGAGAGCACCCACCCAGGCTGCGATCTCGTTCCGGACGGGCAGGCCCGAGCGTGGGTCGACGCGCTCTTTCTTGCCGACGCCGAAGGTCGACAGGTTGGGGCCCAGCGCGTCGGCGAAGGTGGTGGCCATGGCCAGCATCAAGTCCGAGATCGGCCCGCCGTCGGCGGCGTCGCACAGATCGGGCAGCGCCCGCGGGTCGATGGCGATCTGCGGCACACGGGCGACGCGTTGGTCGAGCACCGCGAGCTCGCGGTCCACTTCTGGCGAGCCCTCGCCCAGCGCGACCAGCGCCCCGAGGGCGGCCTGCCGCAGCGGGGCATTGTCCAGGTAGGCAGCCACCCGCGCCAGGCGGTCCACGCGCTCGGAGTCGAGGGGCTCGCGCATCAAGCCCGCCACCAGCGCGCTCTGACCGGCCCGCAGCAGTTGCGCTTCGACCTCGCGCACCGCCCCCGACAGCACCAGGTCGAGCGCTTCGCCGTCGTCGGGAACCTCCGACAGCAGCTGCGTCACGGCCTTCTGGGCCCCCGACGGATCATCGAGGCGATCGCGGTGGATCACCAGCGCGAGTCGGGCGGCTTCGACCCGGCCGTCTTTCGTGTCGCGCTCGGTCATCAGCTGCTCGAGCACCTCGGTGGCCTTCTGCCACGACTCGGTCTTTGCCGCCGCTCGGGCAAGGCGTTCGCGCACGGGCAGCGTCGAGAGCCCCGCACGATACAAACCGTCCAGGATGTCGCGCGCCTTGCCGGCCTCGCCCAGCTTGTTCTCGTAGATGTCCACGGCGGCCACACCGCTCATCAAGCGCTGCTTGGTGGGCGCTTCGGACAGGGTGGAGAGGCGAGCCAGCTTCTCGGCGGCCTCCGGCAGCTTGCCGCTGGTCAGGTAGATCTCGCCGGCCAGTGCCAGGGCGCCCACGTGGTCGGGCTCGAGCAAGGTCACGTTCTCCAGGGCGGTGAGCGCGCCTTCGCGATCGCCCGCTTCGCGCATCACGCGCGCGCGCTCCCAGTAGAGCTTGGCAATCTCTTCCGGATCTTCGGCCACCTCCAGGCGCAGCGCGATCAGCTCGAGCAGCCGGGCGCCGTCCTTTCGGGTCCGCACCAGCCGGAACAGCTTGTCGAACGCCTTGGCGCGACCGATGTCGCGCGCCACCGACCGCGACAGCGCGAACTCGCCGCGGGCCTCGTCGCCGAGCTCGTCGATCAAGATGAACGCGCACTCTTCCCAGAGCTCGGCCCCGCGGGCGTCGTCGTGCACCGCGTCGCCCAGGGCCGCCGAGGCCTCGGCCACGGTGCCGCGATCGCCCATCAGGTCGGCCGTGACGCGCAGACCTTCCCAACCGATGACCTCTTCGGGGTAGGTCTCGGTCACGGCTCGGAACGCCTCGAGCGCGGCGTCGGCGTCGCCCGCCAAGATGAAGTTCCACCCCGCCAGGGCGCGCACCAGCGCGCTGTTGTCTTCGCCGAAGGCGGCCTCGACCCCCGAGAGAGCGCGCACGCGACGGCGCGGATCGCAGCCGGGGGGCGCGAGCTCGAGGTTGGCGAGCCGCGCGCACTCGGAGTCGTCCTCGAGCAGCGGCTCGCCGTCGTTTCCACCCAAGAGCGAGACCAGGGCGGCACTGGATCGCATCAGCGCTCCGGGACCACTCGGCAGTCGATCGGCGATGGCGCGACGGGCTTCGACCTCGGCGGGCAGGTCGTTCGCGAGCAGTGCGGCCGACAGCCACTCGAGCGCGGCGGCGATGTCCGGCTCGCTCTCGGCCCAGCGCGCTGCCGTCTCGACGCGCCGCGCGGCATCGGCCGTCGGGCGCTCGAGCTCGGCGACATGGGCGGTGGCCGAGGCGACCGCTTCGGCAGAGCCCCCGAAGGCCGACAGGGCATCGAGCACGTCCCCCAGCTCGTCGGTCGGCGCGGTCAGCACGCGGGCCAACAGGCCGGCGTCGCGCAGCGGCTGCTCTTCGGCGGCGCTCACCAGATCCAGGGCCTCGCGTGCGGTGCCGGCGTCGCCTCCGGTTGCCAGCTCGACGCCGAAGCGCTCGAGCGCCAGCGCCCCGCTGGCGCTGTCTTCGTTGGCGGCCAGGGCTCGGCGCCGCGCGTCGATCGAGTCGGGCTCTGCGGCGCGCAACGCCCAGCCCAGAATCGGGCCGCCGGAGCTGGGCGATCGCTCGGCCGCTCGCGAGAACGCTTCCACCGCGCGGGCGCGCTCGCCGCCTTGCCAGAACAGCATTCCGGCTTCGAGATCGAAGCTCGCGCCGAGCTCGGCGTCGTCGGCGTCGGCCCCGGCCGACCACAGGGCTTCGGCGGCTCGGACCGGCTGCCCGTTCTTTCGCGCCAAAGCTGCGAGCGCGGCCGTGACGGCGACGTTTGCCGGGTTCTCGGCGTGCAGGGCCGCGAGCTGGTCTTGCGCGTCGCCGATGCGACCACCGAACAGCGCACGCACCGTCATCGCCATGCGGAGCGCGCTCGAGGTGGCGGGGTCGGCGGCCTGCGTCGCCAAGAGCGCAAGGGCGGCCTCGGCGTCCCCCGACGTGCCGGTCGATACCAGCGGCAGCGCGTAGGCGCGCAGCACGGCTCCCAGCCAGCGGCCCTTCTCGCTCTCGCAGAGCGAAGACAGCGCGGCCTTCGCCTGCTCTGCTTCGCCGCGCAACAGCCGCAGGCGCGCCAGCTCGAACCACGCCAGGGTGCTCTCGTCGTCACCGGCGTTGGCCATCAACAGCCGGCGCGTGGACTCTTCGAACCATGCGCCGTCGCCGACCAGTGCGGCGAGCATGCGCGCCACGCGGGCGATGGTCAGCGGCGCTGCGCCGTACATTCCGGCTTGTGACAGCGCCGCCTTGGCGCCCGCGACCTCGCCTGCGAGGCGCGCCCAGGTGTCGGCCGCGAGCAAGAAGTACCGCGCCTTCGCGCCGTCGCTGCCCATGAGCTCGGCAGCGGCCTCGAGGGATGCGGCGAGCCCCTGGGGATCTTCGCCGGCATCGAGCAGATCCAGCTCGAGCACCCGTGCTGGGATGCAGGCCGGGTCTTCTGTCAGCGCGTGGCGTACCGCATCGAGCGCCGTCGGGCGGTCGCCTTCCGACGCCGATGCCTCGGCCACGCGCAGCCACAGCGCGGCGGCGACGCCGCCCTTGGCCCCGGCCGCCAGGGCGACCTTGGCGAGCTCTGCGCTCTTCTGGGTGTCGCCGGTGACCTCGGCGGTGATCAGCCGAGCGTGGGTCAGCGCCGGCTCGTTTTCCACCCGAGAAAGCGCCTGATCGAGCAGGGCGGCCGCGTCGCCGACCTCGCCCCGCCGGCGGTGCGCGTCGGCGGCCCTGAGCCAAGCGTCGGCCGCGTGCGCCGCCGTGCGCGCATGTCGCGGCACGCCCAGCGCGTCCGCCGTGTCGGCATCGCTGGCGCCCCGCAGCAGCAAGGCCGCCTGCGCCTCGAGCGCGCGCGCCACCACGTCGAAGCGCTCGGCGCGCCGGCCCACGGTCTCGAGGGCAACCAGCGCGGTGAACGTGGCCTCACCCTTCTGCTGGATGGCGCGCTCGATCCGCTCGAGCGCGCCGTCGGTGTCGCCGTCGGCCAGAGCCATCTCGGCGGCGTCGATCAACAGCAGCGAGCGCCACGCAGGGTGCTGGCAGTGTTCGGCTCGCGAGCCGAGCGAACGCGCCCGAAGCTCGCCATCTCCGGTCTTGCCCGCGAGCACTTCGAGCGCAAGGTAGACCGCGGCGTCGTCAGGCCGCTCTTCGGCGGCCTCTTCCAGCACCGTGCGGGCGACGTCCGGCGACACCTCGACGTCCGCGACGTGGGCAGCGTGCTCGAGGAGCGCACGTACGCGCTCTTCGGCGCCCTCTGCGACCTGCGCCGACCGCTCGAGCAGCTTCCCCAGGTTCTTGCTCGAGCCGCTCTTCTGGATGAGCTGGATCAACCGCTCGAGGGGCTCGTGGAACTCGGGCTCGGAGTTGACCGCGTCGAGCTGGTCGCGGGCGGCAGCGCTGCTGTCACCGGCACGCTCTTCGAGCACGGCGATCTCGTGCATCAAGATCGCCCGCGTGACGTCGCTCTCGGCCTCGTCGTGCTCGGCGCGGAGTCGAGTCAGCTCGGCTTCGAGGCGAGTCGGGGAATCGAGTTGTTGCTGGCTGGACATCGACGAATATCGACCGAGTATCTCTTACCTTACGCAGGGTTGTCGCTGAACCTCGAAATCACTTCGCCGGCGGGATCTCGGTCATTCGACGCGGCGAACGACCCAGAAACCTCGCGGGGTGTCGATCGGCTCGGGGTGCACGCCGCCCTTGGCCAGGCTGAACAGGACCAGCTCGAGATCGGCCTCCAGCACTCCGCGTGGGATCCGCCCCGCGTCGGCGGTGGACCCGCGGTCGCCCTTCTTCACGGCCTCGGCGAAGTCCTTCTTGGCCTCTTCCACCGCGGCTTTCGCCTTCTCGAGCGCTTCCGCCTTCGAGCGCGCCCCGGGCGGCGCGAACTGCACGCCCTGGTAGGTGAACAGAACCACCCCGAACGACACGGTCGCCGGGGCCCCACTGGGCAACCCCCGGCCTCCGTCCCCCAGATCCTCGCTCGGGGCGATCAAGCTGGGGGCTGCGGGCTCTTCTTCTCCGGCGCTGCCGCTCGGGGCCGGCACGGGCTCGCCGCCTGCGCTGGCGGAAGCCGATGCGTTGGGCGCTGGGCTAGCGCCCCGCGACGTGGGCGCCCCGGCCTTGAACATCACGAGAACCAGCGCAGCCGAACAGAGCAGGCCCGCGACCACCGACGTCCAGCGCTTCATGGCGGGGACAGCGAGTAGCACGGCTCGGGCCAGACAGGCCGCAGAAAGCGCGACAACACGGCCCGCATCCTGCTAAACAGGACGTCAGGGATCCGTGTTCAAGGTCGAGTGCCCGGACTGCAAGGCGCCTTACCAGGTCGACGAACGTCGCGTTCCTTCGACGGGCTTGAAGATGCGTTGCCCGAAGTGTGGCAACTCGTTCCAGGTCGATCCGCCGCCTGATCCCAGGGCCACCGGGCCGAGCCCGCTGCTGGCGGGCGGGGCCCCCTCCGCGCCGGGCAAGCCGGGTTTGCCGCCGATCCGCAAGCAGACCATGCTCGGGGTCGCCGGGCCCGGCGGCGGCGCCGCGCCGCCCCGGCCGGCTCCGAAGCAGACGTTGCTCGGGACGGCACCGCCCGGCGCCTCCGCCGCGGCTGGCGCCCCGAAGCCCCCGCCGCGGCCACGCCTGACCAAGCCCTTGGCTCCCGTCGCCGAGCCGGCTTCCGCGGTGGACGCCGAGTTCGCCGACTTCGGTGACATCGGCCTCGATCTGCCCGGGCCGGCAGCCGCCAAGCCGGCGCCGCCCAAAGCCGCACCGCCGCGGCCGCTGCCCCCGCCCACCGAGCCCGCTCCCATCGAGGTGGATCTGCCGGCGCCCGTGGCGCCACGGCCCGCGGCTCCCATGGCGGGTTTCGGCGAAATCGATCTGCCGTCGCCGGTTGCCTCCGGGGGCGCCGCGGCGGTCGCCGCCGCTTTCGCGGCCGATGCGGAAGAGCTGGACTTGCCGGTGGTCGGCGGCCCGCGCGGTGCCGCGCCGGCAGGGGGCGGGGCCGATCTGCTCGACCTGCCTTCGCCTGCCAGCTCTGGCGGCGGCTTCGGCAATGTCGATCTCCCGCTGCCTGCGGCAGGGCTCCCGGCGGCCCGAACCGGCGCGTTCGGCGAGCTCGATCTGCCCGCGCTGGGCTCTGATCTGCCTTCCATCGCCGGCGACCTGCCATCCATTCAGGCCGGCCTGCCCCTGCCCGCCGCGGGCTTGCCCGCCATCGCGGCCGGGCTGCCCCAGCCTGCGGCTGGTCTGCCGATGAGCGCGGCGGGTTTGCCCCAGCCTGCGGCCGGCTTGCCGATGAACGCCGCCGGCCTTCCGATGGGCGCGGCGGGGCTGCCGATGAACGCCGCCGGAATGCCGATGAACGCGGCGGGCCTGCCGGTCCATGGCGGCACGCTCCCCATGGGGGCGGGGCCAAGCGCCTTTGGCGAGCTCGATCTCGGGCAGGGCCCCGGGGCCGCCGCCGGTCCGTCTTGGGGTGCGCCGCCGCCGTCTGCAGACGCGGCGGGGGTCGTCCGGCAATCGGGCGGTGGCACGTCGTTCGGCGAGGTGAACCTGGAGGGGGGCGCGGGCGGGGCGTCCATCGACGCCGCCCGTGACGAGATGGAGTTCGGCGGGCTGCCCCAAGAAGGGCAGGCCGCGGCCGAAGGCGCGCCGCTTCAGGTGCGCGCTCCGGCGCCGCGCATTGCCACCGAAGACGAGCTGGCTCCGCCCCCGAAGAAGAAGAGCCTCCGCGCCATCGCCGCGGTCGGCGTGGTGCTGGTGCTGGCCGGCGGCGCGCTCGCGCTGGTCCCCAACGTCGGGCCGTTCGGTGTGCTCTGGGCCTACGACCGGGTCATGTCCGGCGAGTACCAGAAGGTGATGGCCGACACCTCGAAGACGGTGCGCGATGCCCTCGCCAAGGACACCCACCCCGAGGCCAAGAAGGCCTACCTGGCGGCGGATTCCGCCCGTTCCAAGAACAAGCGGCAGAAGTCGCTGGCCGCCTATGCGGTGTACGTGGCGTACGGCCGCGAGCTGCGCTTTGGCGCTGATTCGGAGGTCAGCGCACGTGCCTCGGTGCTCTTGCAAGAGCTCAAGCCCGAGAACGTCAAAGCAGTTCCGAACCTCGATCTCGCGCGCGCCGCGCACGCCGCCGCCACCGGCGGCGCCGCCGCGCGGTCTTTGCTCGAGACCCTGGCGACGGCTCGCCCAAACGACATCGACGTCCTGGCGCTGCTCGGTGAGGTCCAGCTTCGTGCGCGCGATCCCGAGGCGGCGGCGGCGGCATGGGAAAAGGCCGAGGCCGTCGAGAAGAGCGCCCGCACCGCCTATGGTCTGGCGCGGGCCCGGTTCATCGCCGGCGACCGCAAGCGCGCCGAAGAGCTCGCGAATCTCACGCTGACCCGCAACCCGAGCCACGTCGGGGCACGCATTCTGACCGCGCGCGCGACCTGGAACTTCGGCAAAGAGGCCGCCGCCACCAAGCTCCTCGAAGAAGTCACCAAAGACACCGCCAGCTCGAGCTCGGGTGAGCTGGTCGAGGCCTACACGCTGCTCGGCGAGGTGCACCTGGCGCGCTCTCGCGTCACCCACGCCGAGAAGGCGTTCTCGGAGGCGCTCAAGATCGATCCGAAGTCCGCGCGCTCGCTGGTGGGGCTCGGCGACGCGCTCTATCGCTCGGGTCGCTACTCGGAAGCGCTCGCGCGCTTCGAGGCCGGGACCCAGGCCGACCCCCAGGAGATCACGGCCCGCGTGGGCATTGCCAAGACGGCGCTGGCGCTCGAACGCCTTCAGGACGCGACCTCGGCCATCGGGAAGCTCCGCGCCGAGTTCCCGAAGAGCGTGCTGGTGGTCTACTGGCATTGCCGCGTGCTCGAGGCCTCGGGCAGCCGGAAAGAGGCCGAAGAGGCCTACCGCCAGGTGATCAAGGCCGGGGTTGCGGATCCCGACCTGGTGTTGATCCACATCGGGCTGGCGCAGCTGCTCACCGCCCAGGGCAAGCACGACGAAGCCCGCGCGGTGCTGGCCGACGCGCGCAAGGCGCTGCCCGACTCGGCGCTGGTGCGCAGCTCCATGGGCGACATCGCGCTGGGCCAGGGCAAGACGGCCGACGCGGTCCGCGAATACCAGGCCGCGCTCGAGGTCGATCCCGGCGACGTGGGGGCGAAGTTCAAGCTGGCCATTGCCCACCGCCGCGACAAGAACTTCGAGCTGGCCGGCAAGACCTTCGACCAGGTCGCCGAGGTGGACAAGGAATACCCCGGCCTGGCCCTCGAGCGCGGCCTCTTGTTCGAGGCCTCGGGCCGCGGCGCCGAAGCGCTCAAGGCTTACGAAGACGCGCTCGCCAAGGCCCCGAACGATCCAGACCTGATGTTGCGCGTCGGCTGCGGCAAGGCCGGCAGCCCCCAGGCCGCCAAGCAGGCCGCCGAGATGCTGGGCAAGGTGCTCGAGAAGCGGCCCAGCTCGGCGGAAGCGCATCACTGCAAGGGCAAGGCATTGCTCACCGACGGCAGCAATCTGGCCGAGTCCCTGCGCACGCTCGAGAAGGCGGTCGACCTCGATCCCAATCGGGCCGAGTTCCATCTCTACGTCGCGTGGGCTGCCAACGAGGTCGGCCGGCCGCAGCGCGCCGAGATCGCCGTGCAGAAGGCGCTCGAGCTCGATCAGCGCCTGGGCGACGCGTACTGGCAGCGCGGCGTGCTGCGCTTCAAGCAGGGCGCCGTGCGCGACGCCGTGAAGGACCTGCAGAAGGCGCTCGAGCTCAAGCCCGATCGGGTCGAAGCGCACGCGGCCCTGGGCGACAGCCTGTACGATCTGGGCAAAGAGGCCGAGGCGCTCACGCACTACCAGACCGCGGTCGAGGGCCAGCCCGACAACGCCACCTGGCGCTTCCGCTACGGCAAGGTGCTGGCGGCCAACTCCCGGGGGGCCGAGGCCGAAACCCAGCTCACCCGGGCGCTCGAGCTTGCCGCGAAGGCCGACACCAAGCCCCGCTGGGAGTGGGAGGCGCATCACCTGCTGGCGCGGTCCATGGGCGAGCGGAAGGAAGCCATCCCCCACTGGGAGACGTTCCTGCGCCTGGCCCCCGTCGACAACCCGTATCGCGCCGAAGCGAAGAAGACCCTCGCGGCACTGGGTAAGCCCTGGGGCGAGAACTGACGCTCCCCTGGGCATGACCTCGCCGGCGAGCAGCGCAGCGCCGCGTCACCCGCCGGTGCCCGTCACGCTGGTCGCGGGCTTTCTGGGCGCTGGGAAGACCACATTCCTCAACCGCGTCTTGGCGGGCGAGCATGGTCGGCGCGTGGCGGTGCTGGTCAACGACTTCGGCAGCGTGAGCATCGACCAGGACCTGATCGTGGCCTCTGACGAGACCAGCGTCACGCTCGCCAACGGTTGCGTCTGTTGCTCCATTCGTGACGACTTGATCGCCGCAGTCCGCGACTCGCTTCGCCGCGACCCGCCGCCCGAGCACATGGTGGTCGAGCTCTCGGGGATCGCGGACCCCGGCAGTGTGCTTCGCACCTTCGCGCTGATGGAAAAGCGTTGGCCCCTGTTCGTCGACGGCGTGATCGCGCTGGTCGACGCCGAGCACTTTCCGGATACGGGCGAGCCGCACCACGTGCTCGCGCGCGAACAGCTGGTGCTGGCCGACGTGGTGCTGCTCAACAAGACCGACCTGGTCCCTTCCGAGCGCGTCGCGCTGCTTCGCGAGCGCATCGTGGGCTGGGTCCCCACGGCGCGGGTGGTCGAGACCGTGCTCGGCGAGGTGCCGCTGGCGCTGTGTCTGGGTTTCGGTGCCGAGCCCGACCACGAGCGCACGCTCAGCCCCGAACGCGACTCCGAGCCCGCCCACGGGTTCTCGACCTTCACCTATCGCACCCCCCAGATGCTGTCCCTCGAAGCGCTGCGCGCGACCTGTACCGAGCTTCCGTCGAGCGTGTTTCGAGCCAAAGGGTTCGTGTATCTCGACGCCCGCCCGGACCACCGCACGGTCTTGCAGATCGTCGGCCGGCGCGCGCGCATCGAGCTGGGCGAGCCGTGGGGGCCGGGGGCTCCCGAGACGGTGATCGTGTTCGTCGGTTCCACCACGGGTTTCGACCCAGCCGGTCTGACGGCCAGCTTCGACGCCTGCGCTGCGGCCGCGGCGGGGCGTCCGGTCGCCAAGCTCTCGGCGGCGATCGACTGGGTCCGTGAGCGCTTCCGCCGGCGCTGAGCGGCGGCGCGCCGCTACTCGCTGCAGCACGCGCGGATCTGCTGATACACCTGCGGGTGGTTTTGCAGCTCGTGGTGCATCACGCCGCCGTAACACTCGGTCTCGATCGGAAAGGTGCTCTCGGTCACCTCGGGCCCCGAGCCGCTTGGAACCCGGACCAAGAGGTCACCCACCAAGAAGCCCAGCGGGTGTGCCGGATCTTGGGTCACGGTCGCCGAGAAGAAGTGGTAGCGAACACCGGGCAAGAGCGGCACCGAACGGCCGCCCTCGGCCGCGGTCGCGTCCGCGTCGGGGCCCAGCCAATCGTCGTCCACCAGTGTCCCGTGGCGCAGGTCCTGGATCCCCGCGCTGCGAGCCTCGAGGATGCGCGCCGGGATCTGGGTGCCTGGCAGATCCACGGCGTCGAGCGCGCGGGTCAAGAGGTGCCCGAACTTCTCGAGCGGCGCGCCGCGGTGGGGCGAGGCCAGGCAGAACACCCGCCGCACGCGCCCCACCCATTGGTGCCCGACGGCGCTTCCGTGGTGACACGCGCTGCGCACCACCAGCCCACCCATGCTGTGGCCGAAGAGCGTCAGCTCTTCCAGCGGGGTGGGGTAGTGCGCCGTCAGCCTCTCGAGCAGATTGGCCAAACGGCGGCCATTTTCGGCGATCTTCTTCCCCGTGTTGTAACGGATGAACAGTGGCGTGTACCCCAGGTCGCGCTCCAGCAAAGTCCCGAAGCAGACCGCGGGATCGCCGTGGTAGCGATCCGCCAGCAGACACCACGACCACTCGGTGGTGCCGAGCCCGTGGACGAAGACGGCGGCCTTCGCCGAAGCGTTCGCCAGCGCGGCGGCGAGCGCCTCGGCCTCGAGCGGAACGTAGGCGTCGCCCACCCGCAGCTCCATCCCCAGATCCAGCTCGTTGCCCCGCGCGACCAGCTGATCGCCCACGACGCCGTTCACGAGCCCCACTGCTGCGTCCGTCAACCACGCCGCTCCGCCGGTCGCGTCCGACCGCATGGGGACGGCGCGCTCGGCCGCGGGCTCGGGCCCTGCCGTGCGCTCGGCCAGCCCGATGCCGGCGTTGGTCACCACCTCGACGGCCCGGTTCACGATGCGCACCGAGGCCAGCACCAGATCGGTCGACACCCGCCGCACGTCGTCGACGCCGCGGGCGGCGCCGGCGATGGGCTCGATGCGATCGGTCACGCGCAACACCGCCCGCGCGGTCGAGTCGTGCCCCTCTTTCACCAGATGGGTGGTCGCGTCGACCGCATCGTGAACCAGCTGCTTGAGCCCCCTCAGTCGCCGCATGCCGGCAGTATGGCACGGGCGGCTGCGAGGTCGCGAAGCAAGTCCCTCAGTTCTCGATGAAGCTCTTCAGCTGCTTGCTGCGGCTGGGGTGGCGGAGCTTCCGCAGGGCCTTTGCCTCGATCTGGCGGATGCGCTCGCGCGTCACCTCGAAGTCCTGACCGACCTCTTCCAGGGTGTGGTCGCTCTTTTCGCCGATGCCGAAGCGCATGCGCAGCACCTTCTCTTCGCGCGGCGTCAGGGTCTTCAGCACCCGGCGGGTCTGCTCCGAGAGGTTCATGTTGATCACCGCGTCGGCGGGGCTGATCACGCTCTTGTCCTCGATGAAGTCGCCCAAGTGGCTGTCCTCTTCCTCGCCGATGGGGGTCTCGAGGCTGATGGGCTCCTTGGCGATCTTCAGGACCTTGCGCACCTTGTCGAGCGGCAGCTCCATCTTCTCCGCGATCTCTTCCGGCGTCGGCTCGCGGCCGTACTCTTGCACCAGGTAGCGGCTGGTGCGGATCAGCTTGTTGATCGTCTCGATCATGTGCACCGGGATGCGGATGG
The DNA here is from genome assembly GCA_023150915.1 of Polyangiaceae bacterium. Classification (GTDB taxonomy): domain Bacteria; phylum Myxococcota_A; class Polyangia; order Polyangiales; family Polyangiaceae; genus JADJKB01. Next base: position 11,480 of record JAKLKA010000064.1, on the reverse strand, counting down.
TGCGGGCCTGATCGGCGATGGCGCGGGTGATGGCCTGGCGGATCCACCAGGTGGCATAGGTCGAGAACTTGTAGCCGCGCTTGTACTCGAACTTGTCCACGGCCTTCATCAGGCCGATGTTGCCCTCCTGGATCAGGTCCAGGAACTGCAGACCGCGGTTGGTGTACTTCTTGGCGATGCTGACCACCAGGCGCAGGTTGGCTTCCACCAGCTCGGCCTTGGCGCGCTCGGCCTTGCGCTCGCCGGTCATGATCGAGTCGTAGGTGCGCATCAGCTCGTTGACGTCGACCTTCAGCTCTTCTTCGACCTTCTTGACGCCCTTCTGCGCGCTCTTCAGCACCTCGCTGACGTCCTCCAGGTCCCCGGCCTCCATCCCCAGCTTCTCGGCCAGGGTGCGCTCGGCCTCGGGGTCGTCCTTGGCCTCGCGCAGCATCTTCTTCAGCTCGCTCTTGCTGGCGCCGGTCTGCTTCTCGAGCTCGATGGCCTTCGACTGTGCGTTCTGCACCTTCTCGATCATCGCCTTGAGCTTGCCGACGATCTTGTCGATGGTCTTCTTGTTGAGACGCATCTCTTGCAGGGTCTCGACCAGCTCTTGCTTGTTGTCCGACAGCTCCTTGTCGACCTGCTTCCGGCGCACGTCGTTGGCGGTCTTGCGCTCTTCGCCCAGATCGTGGTGCTTCTTGTCCAGGCGCTTCACGCGCTCGATCAGCCGGATGATGCGGCGGTCCGCCTCTTCCTCGTCGAACTCGTGCTCTTCGTCCTCGGCGTCGCGGACGATGTCCTTCACGCGGATCTTGTGGGCCTTCAGTCGCTCGCCGATGTCGATGATCTCGCGCACTGCCACCGGACTCATCAAGATCGAGCCCAGGACCTCGTTCTCGCCCTCTTCGATGCGCTTGGCGATCTCGACCTCACCCTCGCGGGTGAGCAGCGCCACGCTGCCCATCTTGCGCAGGTACATGCGCACCGGGTCGTTGGACTTGTAATAGTCCTCTTCGCCTGCCTTGGCGGCGGGCTGCGGGGTCTCCGGCTCTTCTTCGCCCTTGGCCGGGGCCTTGCCGGGGGAAAGCTCCTCGTCCGCCATGTGGCGGGCCTGGATCTTCAGGTTGGTCGCGTCGTCGACCACCTCGATGTCTTCGTCGTCCAGGGTCGACAGCACGTCGTCGATCTGGTCCGGCTGCACGGCGTCCGGGGGCAGCGCCTCGTTGACGTCGTCGTAGGTGAGGAAGCCCTTCTTCTTGCCCAGGCTGATCAGATCGGCGACGCCCTGCTTGCTCTTGCCGTTGCCTTTGGTCTTGGCGGCCGGGGGCGGAAAGCTCGAGGTCGTCTCGCGCGACTCGGGCGCGTCGTCGTCGTCGTCGTCCGGACGCGGCTTGTTCTTCGCGCCGGCGGCGGCGCCGTTCAGCTTCTGCGCTTGCGGCTTGGCCTTGTCGCGAGAAGGCTTCTCCTTCTCTTTGACCTTGGCGTCCTTCGCCTCTTTCGCAGGCTTGGCGGCGACCTTGGTCGGCGCGGGCTTGGCCGGGGCGGCCTTGGCCGCTGGCTTGGCTGCGGGCTTCGCCGCCTTCGCTGCCGGTTTGGCTGCTGCCTTCGCCGCTGGTTTGGCAGTCGCCTTGGCGGCTGCCGCCTTCTTCGGCAGGCTGGTCTTCTTGGCCGGCATCGTCGCTTTCTTTGCTCCCACAGCTACCTCGATTCAGAGCCCGTGACGTTCGCGCGCTCGGCGCATGTGCTCACGCAGCAGAGCCATTTCTTGATCGGCATCCCCAACGCTCGCCGCGTGCTGAAGCTCTCGCACTACTTCGCTTCGCTGTCGCTTGAGCTCGAGTCGTTTCAACTTCGCGATGTTCTGCAAAAGCTCGCTTTTTGCGTCCTCGACACGTTCGTGTCTCGGGGCGGCCAGCCGAGCGGAGGCGAATGGATGGATCGAAGGGCCGAGCTTCGCAAGGACTACTTCAGGGTTTTGCAAAGCTCCGTCCTTACAGGATTGACGCAACGCGGCAATTGCCCCCGCGATGTCGCCCTCGGCCAGGTCCACCCCCGCCAGCACCTCGTCATCGCCGAGAAGCTCTGGATAGTCCAACAAAGCGCCGAAAATGACCTGCTCGACCTCGGTGCGGCCGGCGCTGGAGCGGGCCCGCTCGGGGGTTGGGGCCCGGACCGGACCCGACGCCCGGCCGTCGCCCATCCCCGACAGGACCGAGGTGCGCAGGGCTCGAAATGTTCGCGCGTCCCCCATCCCCAGGCGCCCGGCGATGCGATCGGCGTGCTGCTCCGCCAGGGCGCGCACCGCCGGATCGTCTTCGGCGGTGATCAGCTCGGTCACCTCTTTGAGCTTGGCGGCTCGAGCGTGGGCATCGGTGCCAGAGAAGCTGTCGAGCGCCGACTCGATCAAGTATTCGAGCAGGCCGCGGGCGGCGCCGACCACCCGCCGGATGGCTTCGGCGCCCTGGGTCCGCGACAGCTCGTCGGGATCAGTGCCCTGGGGCAGCGTGGCCACCTTCGCGCTGAGCCCGGCTTGCTTGCACGGCTCGCGTGACGCGACCACCGCGCGCCGCCCGGCCGAGTCGCCGTCGAAGAGCAGCGTGACACTCGGGGCAAAACGCTTCACGAGCCGCGCCTGCTCGGCCGTGAAGGCCGTGCCCAGCGGCGCCACCACGTTCTTGATGCCGCGGGCGTGCAGGCTGACCACGTCGAAGTTGCCCTCGACCAGCACCGCCATGCCGGCGTCGCGCACCGCGCTGCGCGCCTGATAGAGGCCGAACACCGCCTCGCGCTTCTTGTAGATCGGCGACTCGGGCGAGTTGACGTACTTGGCCGGTGCTTCGCCAGGGGTGGAGCTGCCCACGCGCTCCAGTGACAGCGCGCGGAGCTCGGCGTCTTCCGGGTCGGGCAGCGCGCGCCCGCTGAAGGCGATGACCCGGCCCTGCAGATCGAGCACGGCGAACATCAGCCGGTGGCGGAAGCGATCGTAGTGCCCGCTGCCGCTCTTGCGAGGCACCAAGAGGCCGACCTGCTCGGCGGCGCGGTGGCTGATGCCGGCGTCACGCAGGTGATTGGCCAAACCGTCCCAGGCATAGGGCGCATAGCCGATGCGAAAGGCCTGCAGCGCATCGGCGATCGGGTCGGTCGGATCGTCGCTGCGCAGACCGCGCTTCTCCAGCTCGCGCTGGGCGTGGCGGCCCAGCGAGTGCTCGCGCAGCATGCGCTCGAAGAACTCGGCGGCGACGTTCCCCACGGCATAGAGCTCGTCTTGTCGGCGCCGGGCCTCGAGCTCTTCCCGCTTCTGCTGCTCGTCGTGGTGCTCCACGATGGTGATGCCCGCGCGCTCGGCAAGCCGACGGATCGCCTCGATGAAAGAGAGCCCCTCGAGCTCCATCAGGAAGCGGAAGGCGTCGCCATGCGCCCCGCAGCCGAAGCAATGATAGAAGCCCCGCTCTTCGTTCACGTGGAAGCTCGGGGTCTTCTCCTTGTGGAACGGGCAGAGGCCCTGGTGCGAACGGCCGCGCTTCTGCAGCTTCACCGTCTCGCCGATCAGCGCCACGATGGCCGTGTGTGCGCGGACGCGATCGATGGTCTCCTGCGCGATCACGGCGGGAGGCATACTCCAATTCCGCGGCGATCCAAGCGAAACGAACGCTTTTGTGGCAATGCAAGAGCGGTGCCGTGAAGTCCCGATCCCGCGCGGCTTGCCAGCACCGCCCCGGGGCGGCTACGAGCCGCGCGTGGCGAAAATCCGCGGGATGGCGTTTCTGGGGGCGGCGCGACACGTCAAGCGTGAGCGGGGGCTCGAGGGGCTCGCGCGGGTGATCCGCGACGCCGGGCCCGAGGCCCAGGCCACCTTTTCACGGCCGATCAACGGGCTGTCGCTCCAGCCCTACGCCGCGTTCGTCGGTTTGCTCGTCAGCGTGGACCGCCACCTGGGGCGCGGCGACCTGGAATACTGCCGCGTGATTGGCGACCTCTCCGCGCGTCACGATCTGTCGACGATCTTCAAGGTGTACGCCGTACGCCCGAGCCCCGAGACCATGATCCGGGCGTGCACCCCGATCTGGGGCATGTACACCGAGGGGTGCGGCGTGATGGAGGCCGTCGACACGCGCCCCGACGGCACGCTGCTCCGGATCTGCGATTTCGACGCGATGCACCCGGCGCACTGCCGGCTGATGGAGGGCTGGATGATCGCCGCCATGAGCGAGATCGGCGTTCGCATCTTGCCCGGAGCTGGCGAGCGGGCGTGCCCCAGCCGCGGGGGCACCTGTCACGAGTTCTGGTGCCAGTGGGAGCCGAAGCCCGGCGAGCCGGCATGAGCGTCGACCCGCTCCCCCGCGCCTCTCACCCGGTGCTCCGCGGGGGGTGGCTGTTCGCGCTGGCGGCGGTCGGCAGTCTGGGCGTCGCCCTGCCGCGGGTCTGCCGCGATCTGGTGCTGATGGGGGACTCGGCCGAGCTCACCGCCGCCGCCCACGTCTGGGGAGTGCCGCGCGCGCCGGGCTATCCACTCTGGACGGCGCTCGGGCATCTGGCGTCGCTGGTGCCGGTGGGGTCGCCGGCCTTTCGAGTCAACCTGACCAGCGCGGTCTTCCATGCCATCGCCATCGGCTTCGTCGCCCTGTCGGCCCAACGTTTGGCGCGCTCGCTGGCAGGGGGCGTGGCCGCCGCGTTGTCCCTGTCTCTGGCGAGCAGCTTCCTCTTCGGCTCGCTCTACGCCGAGATCTACCCGCTGAACGACGCGCTGTTCGCCGCCCTGCTCTGGCAGGCCATTCGGGCCGAGACGCGCCGCGACCTCTTGCTCTTGTCGGGCACCCTGGGTGTGGCGCTCGCCCACCACGAGCTGGCGCTCTTGGCCCTGCCCGCCGTCGGCATCTTGGCAGCGCGCGCGCTGCGAAAGCGCCGCGCTGCCGCGGGGCAGCTGGTGCTGGCCGCGCTGCTCCCGTTCGCCGTGTCGCAACTGCTGCTGTGGCTGGCTTACCGACGGGCGCCCGGTGTTTCGTGGTGCGATCTCGGCAGCTGGTCGGGCTGGGGCGAGCTCTTGTTGCGCTCGGAGTGGGGCGGGCTCTTCGGCTGGGCCCGGGCGGCGACCGGCGAGCCGGTGGGCGAGCGCCTGGGCGCCATGGCCCTGGTGTGGTTCGCGAGCTTCGGCCCCGTGGCGCTGGTCTCGGCAGCCGTGGGCGTGCTCGCACTGCTGCGCGAGCGCCGCGACGCGTGCCTGGGCTTGTCGATGGCGATCGCGGTGCCAGGGCCGCTGCTCTCTGCGGCGTTCAGCGGCAGCGTCGAAGGCGAGGTTCCCCACGCCGTCTTCGAGCGCCTCACCACCATGGCTCTGGTGCCAATCGCAGTGGCGTGCGGGGTAGGGGTCGCGGCCGTGCTGCGGCGCCTGCCGGGGTCGCTCCCGCTGCCGCGCGCCGCTGCACTGTGCCTGGCGATGGTCCCGGCGCTGCCCGTGCTGCTGTTCGGTCGCCGGGTCGACATGTCCCGAGACACGATCGGTGGCGCGTTTGCTCGGGACGTCTTGCGCGGGCTCCCCGATGGGTCGCTGGTCTTGGTCAGCGGTGACCTGTACTCCGGAGCGGTTCAGTACGGGTGCGCGGCCCTCGGGCAGTGCTCGCGGGTGGACGTCGTGGTGCCGGGTCTGCTCGGCCGCCCTTTCCGGCGAGCGCAGCACGAGCGGCGCCACCCGACCATCGCGCTGCCCGAAGGGCGCATGGCCCTGGGGCGGACGCACGAGCTGGTGGAGCGCGAGTTGCTTCTCCGGCCCGTCTTCGTCGCACCCGCGCTGCTGTCGCGGGACCCCGAGCTCGGGCGGCGCTTTGCATTCTTGCCCGAGCGGCTGCTGGCGCGCGTGTACGTCGACGAGGCCGCGGCCGCCGCCGCGCTGCCGCACTTCGCGGGCGTGGCGGCAGGCATGGCCGACGGCACCGAGTGCGAGGGCTGCGCGCTCGCTCCGGAGCGCGTGACGCGGCCGTCGCAGCATGTGGCGGTGATGATCAGCTACTCCCTGATGATGGAGAACGCGTCGCGCCGGGCACGGCGCGCGGGTGCCGACTCGGCCAGCCGCGCCCTGGAAGCGCGCTTCCGCGCCATCGACGACGCCGCCGGCCCGCAGCTCGTCATGACCCCCAGCGGCTACAACCCCTGAGGTACTCAGTTGCAGCCGCAGCCGCTGGCCTGCGTGGTCTCGCCGCCGCTGGCACCCTCTTGCACGCCCAACAGGTGAGCCCGGCCCGGGCTCTCGTGGCGCTCGGCCATGCTGGGGTGCGCCAGCTTGCCGCGCTCCCACGGCGCGACGTTGGCGCAACCGGCCACACAGGCTGCGAGGCAAGCGAGAATCAGGACGCGCAACATCGAGCTTCAGCCTAGCTCGGAGCGCCCCGTCAGGCGAGAAGCGACGCGACCTTCGCGAGCAGCACCGAGGGCGTGAACGGTTTGGCCAGGAACTCGACCCGCCCGCCGACGGAGGCCTCGCCCGCGGCGTCGGGCTCGGAGTAGCCCGACATGAGCAAGACGGGCAGCTCGGGGGCGGCGTCGCGGATGCGCGCCGCCAGCTGGCGGCCGCTGATGCCCGGCATGACGATGTCGGTCAGGAGCAAGCGGGCGCGCGCCGCCACGCTCGGCCAGAGGGTGAGGGCCTCTTCCCCCGATGCGGCCGCCGTCACCTCGAAGCCGGCGGCGGTGAGGATCCGCGTCGTCAGGGCGCGGATGTCGGCGCGATCCTCGACCAGCACGATCAGACCCCCGGAGCGGGCCGGCGCGGGTTGCGAGTCCGTCTCGGGGACGGCAACCGCGTCGTGGGTGCGCGGCAACCACACCGTCACCCGGGTGCCGTTGCCGGGGGAGCTCTCGAGGAAGATCTGTCCGTCGTTCTGGCGGACGGCGCCGTGGACCGTGGCCAGGCCCAGGCCGAAGCCCGCGCCCGACGGCTTGGTCGAGAAGAACGGTTCGAACACCCGGCTCTGCACCGCCTCGCTCATCCCCACGCCGGTGTCGCTGATGGTCATCCCGACCCAGTCCCCGGGGGTCATGTCCGGGGGCGCCTTCATGCCGCCGGCATCGAAGCTCGCGTTCAGCGTCTGGATGGTCAGCTTTCCGCCGGCCGGCATGGCGTCGCGCGCGTTGACCGCCAGGTTGACCAAGATCTGCTCGAACTGCGAGCGATCGATCTTGACCCGCCACAGGTCGGCCTGGGGGGCGAAGACGAGCTCGATGCTCTCGCCGATCAGGCGCGAGAGCAGCTTGCTGAAGTCGGCGATCAGGTGATTGAGGTCCACGACCTCGGGCGCGATGGGTTGCCTCCGCGCGAAGCCGAGCAGGCCGCGGCACAGGGCTGCGGCGCGCTCGGAAGCGGCCTGGACCTCGCTCAGATCGTCGAAGATCCGGCTGCCGGGCTGCTGCGTGGCGCGCACCAACTCGACGTAGTTGGTGATGACCGTGAGCAGGTTGTTGAAGTCGTGCGCGATCCCACCGGCGAGGCGCCCGATGGACTCGAGGCGCTGGCTCTGGGCCAGCTGGGCCTCGAGCGAGCGCAGCGGGCGAAGGTCGCGCATCACGGTGGAGAAGTAGCTGGGGGCGCCGCTGGCGTCACGGTGGGCGATGATCAACTGCGAGACGGGGATTTGCTCCCCGCTGCGCGCGAGCAGCGTGCTCTCGCCGGTCCACGAGCCGTGCACCACGGCCGCCGGGAAGGCCAAGCTGCTCAGCATGTCGGCGACCTCGGCGGGGTGGAAGTCGCGCACGTTCAGCGCTTCGACCTGGGTGTCGGCCGGGAAGCCGCAGAGCGCCAGGCCTGCCGGGTTCACGTAGAGCGCGCGCCCGTCGGGCGCGGCGAGGCCGATCAGATCCGACGACAGCTCGGCCATGCGCACGAAGCGCTCGGCCTTCTGCTCGGCGTGCTTGCGCTCGGTGACGTCGGGGAAAACGACCACCGCGGCGACGATCTGGCCCGCGGCGTCACGCACCGGCGCCGAGTGCCCGAGCACCCAGCGCTCGTGGCCCTCGTGATCCCGGATGATCACCTCTTGCCCGTCGATCACCTCCCCCTTCAAGAGCGCGCGCGAGAGCGGCAGCGCTTCCGGCGCAATCATCGAGCCGTCCGGGTTGAACGTCTGCCAGCGCGAGGGGTGGAGCTCGATCGGGATCTCGACCAGCTCTTCCGCGGGTCGCCCTCGGATCCCGAGCGTCGCGGGGTTGGCGATGCGGATCACGCCCTCGGGCGCGCTGGCGACGAGAATGCCGGCGGGGCTGGCCTGGATGGCCGCGCGGAGCAGACGGTTCTCGGCCCGGGCTGCCTCCAGCTGCGCCTTCAGATCGTCGTCGCCGTCGTCCATCACCCCGCCCGAGCCACTCACTTCTCGTATATCGGACGGGTGGGTAGGCCGTCGAGCGCGGGCGGGGGATTTCAGTCGTCGCTGGCCCACTCGAAGAACAGCGCCGGGCCGCCGCCCAGACGGCTGCCGGCCACCAGGGCGGCGCCGGCCTTGGTGTGGGCGCCGTTCACGAACAGATGCCCCACCTCGAGCTCGGCGCTGCTCTGGCCCAGCGTGGGGGGGCGCGCGGCGGCGCGGATCCGGGTTTTTCCGCTCTCCAGGTAGCGATCGGCCTCCAGGTGCTGGATGCGGCCATAGGCCGCGCGACCGTCACCCGGATCGGCCCAGGCGTTGATCCGGCTCAAGAACAGGTTGTGGGGCAGATTGGCCGCCATGTACGACAGCAACACCACGTCGTACTCGCGGGGCACCTGCACCGCGGCCGTGGCGGGCAGATCCGGCTGGGAGGTGAACTTCACCCGCCCGGCGTTGTGGGCTGGTAAGAGATCCCAGAGGTCGGCGTTGCCCACGCCGGTGACCGTCGAGAAGGGCTTACCGATGGGACCGGTCAGGTGCAGTCGCACGTCGTCCCCGCCGCTCGACACCAGGGACACGTCTTGCAGCACCACCGGGTGCGGGACGCGCCGCACCCACAGATCGAGCTCCCCGCTCGGGTGTTCGGCATCGAAGAAGATGCGGCTCCGGTGGCGCCGGTCCATGCCGTGGTTGCGCCCGCCCAGCGACATGTAGCCGTCGACCACCGCGAGCTCGCCGCGGATGGCCGGCTTCTGCCCCGGGCGCAGCTTCACCTCGAGCTCGCCCTGGGCCACCAGCTCGAAGGGCATCTTCTGGACCTTGATCGGCTTCGGGATGTGGAGGAACACGTCCGTGCCAGCGGCGCCCGGGGCGTCCGGCGGCGAGGGCGGAGACGCTGGCGGGGGCGCGGCAGCGGTGGGCGCGGGCCGGGGCAGCTTGCCGCGCTCGACGCCCTCGTCGCCGATGAACAGCACGTCGCCCAGGTGCGGCTTCTCGGGCCAGTGGGCCTTGTCGAGCCGATCGGGCATCGACAGGTTCAAAGAGTGTACGGTGGCGTCCACGCGGCGGCGCGGGCGCGACAGGTCCCCGCTCACGTCGATCTTCGCCGTGAGCGCGCCCCGGGGTGCGTCCGGCATGCCCAGCGTGTCCGAGCCGAAGAGCAAGAAGTCTGCCGCGTCGACCCTGAGCTCGACGCGCTCGGGGCGCAGGTTGTTCCAGGGCAGGTGCCCCTGGATCGTGAGCCGGCGATCCTTCTTCTCGCGATCGGACTCGTGCAGCTCGAGCTTGTCGATGCGCAGCGCTTCACGCGTGGCGCGGATCGCCAGCTCGACGCCGTCGTAGCGGCGCTGGCTCTTGGGGAGGGGCACGCTGCCCTTGCTGATCGAGAGCTCGCCGAGCAGTGTCGCCTCGGCCATGCGACGCACGCCGTCGCTGGAAGCCAGGGCCAGGTCGGCCTTCATGTCCCAGTCGAGGGTGCCCCGGGCGCCGGTCTCGGGGAAATCTCGGGTCAGCTTGGGCACCAGGGACCCCAGGGGCTTTCGCTGGGCTCGCGCTTCCACCGTCACCGCGGCGCTCGCGTCGCCCTCTTTCTTGCGCAAGAGCTCCAAGAGGGCCGTGCGATCGGCGTGCACGCGGATGGCGAGGGGGTTTTCGTCGCTCTTTGGTCCCAGCTTCACGCCGACCTCGAGCCGCTCGCTGCCTGCGTTCAGATCCAACTGCGCTCGCCCCGGCTCGCCCGAGGCGGTGGTGAAGTCGTCGAGGGCGATCTCGCCCCGGGCCGTGGGCGCCTTCAGCGTGCCGCCCAGGTGGATGGCCCCGCCCACGCTGCCCAGGAAGCGTTCGAGCTTTGGGCGCAGCGCCGCCCACTCTGCCAGGCGGTGGCGCGGCAGCTCGACGTTCACGTCCACGCTGCTGTCGCCGGCCTTCTTCTCGCGCAGGGTCCGAAACAGGCCGCGACCCGCCAGGCCAATCGTTCCCCGAGTGCGCAACGCGTCGAGGCCCGCGGCCTTCAGATCGAGGGCGAGCCGCGTGCGCTCGGCTTCCAGATCGACCGCCAGCTTTCCGTCGAGGGGCCCCGTCTCGCCCTTCTTCACCTGCGATAGCGTGAGCTCGACGTGGCCGCTGGCGTCTTGGCGTGTCCCGCGCAGATCGAGCGCGAGCCCGGCGGTTCCAGACAGCTCGCGCCGCTTGTCTTCGGGCAGCGGCAGCCCGTTCAGCGCTTGCGGCGCCAGCCCCCCCGAGAGCTTCCATTCCATCTGCTCGGCGCCCCGGGGCAAGAGCGGCGAGCCCCCGAGCCGCGCGTCGGCGTCCAGACTGAGGGTCGCGGGCGCGGCGTCGTCCAAGAAGGCCCGCACCTGGGCGGCGACGTGGCTGCCCTTGCCCTCCGGCGAAAGCTCGGCATCGATGCGCACGCGCTGCCGCCCTCGCGAAAGCGGCAGGCGTGTGGTGGCTTCGACCTTCATTGCGCCCCGAGGCGCGGCGGCGGTGCCGCCGAGATCGAGGTGAGCCTCGAGCTGGGTGTCGCGGGGCGCCCTCACCTTGGCGGCGATCGCCGGCGGCAAGAGCGCCAAGAGATCGCCCAGGGTCTGGAGCCGAAGATCGAGCTTCACCGCGAGGCGCCGGCTGGGGTCGAGGCCGCGTCGGCCCGACACCGTGATCGGCAGCCGCGCGTCGAGCGCGACGATGTGACGCGTCTGATCGCCCACCGCGTCGACGCGCACGCTGGCGTCCAGATCGTGCTTGCCCCCGTGGGCCTTCACGGTCGCCACCAGGGCGGGCGCCGCGGCGTCGTCGGTGCGCCGCGCACGGATCGCCAGGTCGATGTCCGCGCGCGGCTCGCGCTTGGTGCCGCGAAGCGCGATCTCGCCGCTCACCGTTCCGTCCAGGCCGGGCAGCTTCTTGCCGCGAAGCGCGGCCAGCGCCGACAGCCGCACGTTGCGCAGGGTGACGTCGGTGTGCAGCTCATCCAACCCCAGGGCGCGCTTGCCGTCGACGTCGGGCTCGCCACGCACCAGGGTCACGTTGCCGTCCAAGGCGACGCTGCCGCCGGCGACTCTGAGCCGCGCCTCGGGCAGGCTCACGGTCAGGCCCTCGTCCAGCTTGCCCTTCACCCGAAGCTCGAACTCGCCCTTCTGGAGCGCAATGGCGCCG
>JAKLKA010000063.1 GCA_023150915.1 Polyangiaceae bacterium | reverse complement strand
CGGCGCGGCGGCCGGCGCAGGCGCGGCGGCCGGCGCGGGCGCGGCGGCCGGGGCGGAAACCGGCGACGGCGACGCCATGGGCGAGGTGGCAGGCGCCGGCTCGGGGGGCGGCGGCGCCGAAGGCACGGTGGCCGGCGACGACGGCGACGACGCGGTGGGCGCCGAGGGGGCGGGCGGCGCGGGCGGCGGGTCCAGCGGCTTCTCGGACGCGATGGGTGACGAGGGCGCGGGTGCGAACGGTTGCGACACGACCGCTGTGGCCGCTGGATTCGGAAGGCTGATCTCGGTGGGAGGCGACGCGGGCTCGGTGAGCGCGGCCGCGGGCTGGGTGGTGCTGGGCGGAAGCGTGACCGCGGGCGGCGGCGCGGTGACCGCCGGGGGCGACAGCGTGCCCACGGGGCCCGACGGATCGGGGAACTGAAGCGCCGGATCGCCGCGCCAGTCTTTCCACATCAGGGTCGCGATCGGCGGCCGCGCCGGCTTCTTCTCGAAGACGTGATCGAAGACCGCGAGCTGGATGAACTTCCGCTCGGTCCGCCCCTGAAGCGCGTCGCGAAGCTCGCGGAACCTGAGCCAGAGCAGCACCTCGGTGCTGGCGCGTTCGGTGCCCGGCCGGACCGCGTACGCGTACTCGCGGTACAGCATCGGCATCTTCTCGGTGGGCTCTTCTTCGCGCTTCTTCACCACCTGGAAGTCGGGCTCGCGGGCTACCTCCAGGCTGCGCTGGGTCAGCTGGGTGCTGGCCGGCCGGGGCGGGGCAGCCGGCGGCGTCATGGGCTGCGTGGTCGACGAGGGCGCGCCGGCTCCGATGGGCGGCACCTCGTCCGGCGGAATCGTCACCGTCGGGGCCGGCGGCGGATGCGGCAACGGATCGGTGCGCGGAGGATGCGACTCGGGCGGGAGCGCGGCCATCGGATCGGTCTTCGGGGCCGACGCCAGCGGGTCGCTGTGCGGGAGCGGCGAAGCCATCGGATCGGTCGACGCGGCGGGCTCGTGGGCGGACTTGATCACCGGCTCGGCCGGGACCTGCGGCGAGGGGAACGAACCCGGCGCGGCGACGGGCCCGGCAGGCGGCGGCTGTGAGAGCGACGCTTCGGGTGGCGCCTTGTTGACCACGTAGCGGATCTTCTGACCCGGATCGACGGCGCGATAGCCCTGCTCGAGCAGCTCGATGGAGAACTTCGACAGCGGACCGGTGTCACCACGGCGCTTCCGCGCTTCTTGCAGCGCGGCCTGCCATTGCTTGGCCTCGAGGCAGTACTTTTCGAGAGGTGTTTCCTCGCCGAGGCGAGACACCTCTATGAACCAGCGCATCGTCATCCGGCGAGGCGGGGGGTGGGCAGAGAGCGTTCCAAAGCAGGAATTGCTTGGGGAGGCAGGTAGTAGAGCGCCTCCGCTCGCTCTGGGCAAGCATCGATTTGTACGGGACGATACCCGGCGCGCAGGGGGCAAATGCTAGAAGCGGCCGCCATGGATTCGGGCCCCGAGAGCGGAATGCCGCGCGCTCGCGCCAGCTGGGGGGTCGGCGCCGAACGTGTGCTCTACGCCCTGTTCGCCGGGGCGCTGACGCTGTGGGTGGCGTGCCTGTTCTACGGCTCGATGCGCCAGCAGATCCTGTACACCTCGAACCAGCCCCTGGCGGCTGCCAGTGACTGGTCCGGGCCGCTCGACGACGTGTTCATCCACTTCGACTTCGCCCGGTCGAGCGCGCGCGGGCACCCCTTCGAGTGGTCCGAGGGCAACGGTTACTCGAGCGGCGGCACCAGCCTGCTCTACCCCTTCGTGCTGTCGCTCGGATACTGGATCGGCTTCCGCAAGCTCTCGTTGATGGTGTGGGCGGGCATCGTCGCCTGCGTCTGCACGTTCGCGCTGCTGCTGGCGGCGCGCCGGCTGTTTCGCGACCTGCCGAGGTACACCACCTACCTGGTGCCGCCGGCGCTGCTTGGCATCGGCGTGCTGTCGTGGAGCTTGTTCAGCGGCATGGAGGTCGCGTTCTTCCTGGCCGTGTGGGTGGCAGCGCTGGTCGCCTGGGACGACCTCACGCGCGGTGTGCCCAATGCTTCAACTGCCGCGCGACCGTGGCTGGCGGCCGCGCTCTTGGGCTTCTGGTGCGCGGTGCTGGTGGCCACGCGCCCCGAGGCCGCGGTGGTGGTCGCGGTGTTCGCGCTGTCGGCGGGGTGGCTCTCGCGCCGGGCGCTGGGCGCCCGCCGTTGGCTGTGGATCCCCGTGATCGCCGGCGCGCCGGCGCTGGCCGTGGTGGTGGCGCAGACCCTGGCCAACAGGCTGATCACCGGGGACGGCACCGCCGCGGGGGCACTGGTGAAGCTCGAGCTGCACCACCCACACCTGAGCGCAACCGAGGCCTGGAACGCCTGGAAGTTTCACGTCGAGTACCAGGTGCGGCGCGTCGCCGAGTACCACCTGAGCGGCACCTTTGGCGTGGGTTACGTGCCCTTCGTGCTCGGCGCGATCGCGCTGTTTCCACGACAAACCCGCCGCTATGCGCTGCTGCTGTGGGTGAGCGCGGGGCTCTGGGTGCTGACCGTGGCGCTCAACGGGCAGGTGCGCTGGCAGAACGAGCGCTACACCATGCCCGCGCTCACGTGGGTGCTTCTCGCGGCGTGTCTGGGGGTGGGCGCGGTCTTGGGCAAGAGCTTCGCCCTCGGACGGCGCGGGCTGGTGCTGCGCGCGTTACTCACTGCCGTGGTGCTCTCGGCGGTGGGTGCGTTCGCGTGGCTGCATCAGCCCAAGTTCCGGGACCAAGTCTGGTTCTTCGGCCGTGCCTCGCGCAACATCCGCGATCAGCACATCCGCACGGGCCGCCTGCTGCGCGACATGCTGCCGGCCCCGCCACGGCGCGTGCTCTTGGGGGACGCGGGCGCCATTCCCTATGCAGCGGACTTGCCCGCCCTCGACATCATCGGCCTGGGCGGGATGCGCGGGCTGCCCTTCGCGCGCGCCACGCGCCAGGGGGTGGGCGCCGCCGTGGAGCTGATCGAGCGCATGCCGCCCGCCGAGCGCCCCGACATCATGGCCATCTACCCATCGTGGTGGGGCGTGCTGCCGCTGTGGTTCGGCCAGGTGATCGGAGAAGTTCCGGTGAGCGGCAACGTGATCTGCGGTGGCGCCGCCAAGGTCTTGTACCGGCCGGACTGGAGCCCGCTCGAGGGCAGCGGTCGCCCGTTTTCGCTCGCAGCAGGCCACGCGCCCTCCGACGAGCTCGACCTGGCCGACGTGGTGAGCGAACGCGAGCACGGCTACGACACCAGCTTTGGCACGCCCCATGTGGAGATGAAGCGCCTGACGCACCCGAAGGAGCCGCACCGCGATCTGTTCGACGCCGGGCGCATCGTGCCCGCGGGCAAGCACGTGCGTTTCGCGCTGACTTCCCGCGGGGGCGCGTCGAAGCTGGTCTTTCGCATGGCGCCCGCGCGGCCCGGCAAGCTGGCCGTGAAAGCCGGCGGCAGGCAGGTGGGTGAGCTTTCGTTCGAGCACACCGATGGCTGGGTCGAGCTGTCGCTCGACCTCCCCGACGACCTCGCGCCCGGGCGCTCGACCTTCGAGGTCCATGCGATCGAATCGGAGCACTCGCTCCACCACCTCTGGCTGATCCAGCCCCGGTGAGCGCATGACCTTCGGGCTGCCGCGGGAGACAGTGGCGTGGGCCGTGCTGGTGATCGGCGTGGGCGCACTGGCCGCGGGTGCGCTCGGCAGAGAGCCCGTTGCCCGCCTGGTTCGGTCGCGGCCCCGGCTGACGCTCGCACTGCTGTCGCTCGGCGCCGCGTTGCTCTCTGCCGGGTACCTGCATCACTATCTGCGCGGCGGGCCGCGCATCATCGACGCCACCAGTTACTTCCTGGAGGCGCGCGCCCTGGCGCGCGGGTACCTGGCGTTTCCGGTTCCCGATCCGTCCGGCGCGTTCCGCGGCCGCTTCTTGTTGACTCCCCCCGAGCAGACCACGCTGGCCGTGCTGTTCCCACCGGGCTACCCGGCGCTCTTGGCGCTCGGCTTCATGCTGGGCGCACCGCTGGCGGTGGGCCCCCTCTTGGCAGCAGCGCTGACCTGGGTCACCGCCGCGCTGGCGCGCGAGCTGTTCGGCAAGGTCGAGGTCGCCCTCTTGGCCGCAACGCTGTCGGCGCTCTGCGCGGCGCTGCGTTACCACACCGCCGACACCATGTCCCACGGCTGGGCCGCGGTGCTGCTGTCGCTCACGCTGCTCGGCGCGCTGAAGGGTGGGCGCTGGCTGGTGGGCGCCGGGCTGGCGCTGGGAATGCTGCTCGCGACGCGGCCGGTCAGCGGGCTCACCGCCGGACTGTTCGCTGCGCTCTTGTGCCTGCGCCGGCAGCGCGCGGGGCTCTTGCTGCTGGCCTTGGGCGCGCTGCCCGGCGTGGCGCTGCTGCTGTCGCACCAGCACGCCGCCACCGGGTCGTGGCTCGGGTCGGCCCAGCTGCGCTACTACGCCCTGGCCGACGGACCGCCAGGCTGCTTTCGCTATGGCTTTGGCGCGGGCATCGGCTGCGGCTTCGAGCACGGCGATTTCGTGCAGAGCCGGCTGGCTCGAGGCCATGGCCTGGGCGCCGCGCTGGGGACCACCGGCCGCCGGCTGTGGATGCACTTCGGCGACGTGATGAACGCCTGGCCGCTGTTCGCCGCGCTGCTCGCGACGCTGTTCGTGGGGCGAAACGAGCGCGCCGTGCGTCTCGGGGCGTTCGTGGTGGTGGCGCTGGTCGCGGCCTATGCGCCCTTCTATTTCGACGGCAACTACCCGGGCGGCGGAGCCCGGCTGCTTGCCGAGGCACTGCCGGTCGAGCACGCGCTGATCGCCTGGGGGCTGTTGCGGCTACGCATCGCGCACTTCGCGCCCGGCGCGATGTGCGTCGCGTTCAGCGTGCATGGCAGCCGCATGCACGAGGCCTTGCGCGATCGCGAGGGGGGTCGGCCAATGTTCGAGGCAAGCGTGCTCAGCGCAGCCGGGGTGCATCGCGGGTTGGTGTTCGTGAACACCGACCACGGGTTCAACCTGGGGCACGTGCCGGGCGGCCGCGACCTGGTGGTGGCGCGCTTCCGCAACGACGCTCACGATCACGCGCTCTGGAGCGGCCTCGGGCGTCCGCCCGCTTACCGGTACGTCTTCGACGCGAGCGAGCACGCGGGGCCCCCCAAGGTCGAGCCCTACACCCCCCGCGACACCTCGGACTTCGAGGCGGGCGCCGAGTGGCCTCCGCTCGCCGTGCGCCGCGGATACGCCCACCCGGACTACCCGGGGGCCGCCTGTGCGGGGGGACACTACGGTTTGCGCCTCCACGAGGCCGAGGTCGATCTGGAGCTTGCCGCGGCCGCCGAGGGGAGCCACCGGGTCGTGCCGCGGTGGGTACCCCTCCGCGACGGCCCGGCGGAGGTCGAGATCGAGGCTCAGGGGGTCATTTGGACCGCCCGCTGGGCTGCCCGGGCAGGCGAGTGCCTCGACACGCCGGGCCCGCCGATCCCGCTGCGGAAGGGGACTTTCCGCGTGCGAATCGCCGCGCGAGGCGACGCCCTGGTGCTGGACAATCTGGCCGTCCGGCTCGTTCCCTCGGTCGGCGCCCCAGGAAAAGGCGTTGACAATTGAGGCGTTAGGGCGAAGCATCAGGCTTTCCGGAGGAGGCTCGAGGGGCATGACCAAGAGCGAGCTCATCGAAGCCATCGCGGCCCGCGGGGACCTGACCAAGGCCCGCGCCGAGATGGTCGTCAACTGCGTCTTCGATGCGATGACCGAGGCCTTGCAGAAAGGCGAAGGCATTGAAATCCGTGGCTTCGGCAGCTTCACCGTGCGCCCGTACAAACCGTACGACGGTCGCAACCCGCGCACTGGGCAGCCAGTGCCGGTGCCGGCCAAGCGCCTGCCGTTCTTCAAGGTCGGCAAAGAGCTGAAAGAGCTCGTGAACGCCAGCCGGCACACTGCCATCAGCGGTGGCGACGACAGCGACGACGACGACGACTGAGGCAACGCCGCTTCGGCAGTAGCTTTCCGGAGCAGAACGCGGCAAGGAGAGCGAGAAATCACTCTCCTTCCGGAGCCTTTCGCATGGCGAGCGCCGAAGAGCAATTCACCGAGCTGACCCGCGGAGTCGTCGATCTGGTGCAGCGGGACGAGCTGCTCGACCGGCTGCGCGCGGGTCGCCCGCTCAAGATCAAAGCCGGCTTCGATCCCACGCGACCCGATCTGCACTTGGGTCACACGGTGCTGCTGCAGAAGATGCGTCAGTTCCAGGACTTCGGCCACGAGGTCACGTTCTTGATCGGCGACTTCACCGCCATGGTGGGCGACCCGACGGGGCAGAACGACATGCGCCCGCGGCTGACCCGCGAAGAGGTGCTTTCAGCCGCGAAAACCTATCAAGAACAGGCCTTTAGGGTGCTGGACCCGGTCAAGACGACCGTTCGATACAACAGCGAGTGGCTGGCGAGCCTGTCGCTCGACAAGGTGGTCGAGCTCGCCGCCAAGCGCACGCTGGCTCGGACGCTCGAGCGTCGCGACTTCCGGGAGCGGTTCGAGCAGCACCGCGACATCTATCTGCACGAGCTGCTCTACCCGCTGCTCCAGGGCTACGACTCGGTGGCGCTCGAGAGCGACGTCGAGCTCGGTGGCACCGACCAGCTCTTCAACCTGATGGTCGGGCGCGATCTGATGCAGCGCTTCGGAAAGAAGCCGCAGCTGGTGATGACCACGCCCATCCTCGAGGGCATCGACGCCCGCATCGAGGGCGGCCAGGTGGTCGGCAAGAAGATGAGCAAGTCCGCGGACAACTACATCGGGCTCACCGAGGCGCCGGTCGACATGTTCCGCAAGTGCATGCAGATCGACGACCAGGTCGTCTGGCGTTTCTACGAGCTCTTGTCGGCGCGCACCACCGCCGAGATCGCCGCGCTGCGCGACCGAAACGACCCGATCGGTGCCAAGGCCGCGTTCGCCGCCGAGGTGGTCACGCGCTTTCACGATGCGGCTCGAGCCCAGAGCGCCGAAGCCACGTTCCGCGCGACCTACCTGGGCGACGGCGTGCCGGACCAGGTACCCGAGGCCAGCGTGCCGTCCGAGGGCGGGAAGCTGCTCTTGGCAAAGGCCCTGGCCCACGCCAAGCTGGTCTCCTCGAACGGTGAGGGGCGGCGCCTGATCCAGGGCGGGGGCGTCGAGGTCGACGGAGCCGTGGTCAAAGACGCGCTCTTCGCGCTGGATGCCGGCGGAAGCTACCTGGTCCGCGTCGGCTCGAAGAATCGCCGGTTCTGCCGGCTCCGGGTCGCCCCGTGAGGTCGCTCTGGGCGCTGTGCCTGGGCGCCGCACTGGCGCTGGGGTGCGGCGGCGCAGCGCCCCCGCCGCCGGCCAAGGCGCCCCCGGCTTCGGCTCCGCCGCTCCACGATGGTCCCCTCACCGACTACGTTCCGTCGGCCGGCCTGCGCTGGCTGGTGGTGGGCCGCCCCAAAGAGGTGGCGTCCGACGCAGAGCTCGCCAAGGCCATCGAGCTGCTCTTGCCCAAACCGCGCCTCGCGGCCTTCTCGAAGTCGAGCGGCATCGCCCTGGGGTCGCTGGACGCCGGCCTGATCGCCGGATTCGATCACGCAACGCTGTACGTCGCGGACATGCGCGCGCCGTCCACGCTGGCGGAAGAGCGGTTCGCGGCGCGCCTGATCGCGGGCACCCGGATCGCCAAGCCGCACCCGCGCATCCATCGTCTTTCGGGCGTCGTCGGCCAGACCCCGGAGACACTGGTGCGGATCGAGGACCGACTGGTCGCCGTGTCGGTCGGCTCCGCGCTGCCGGCGCGCATCGTCGAGCTGTACGCGCGTCAGAAGCTGACCAAGTCGCCTTCCGCTCTGAAGGGCTCTGCGCTGTCGTCTTTGCCGCTCCGGGAGCTCGAGTCGGCGCCGATGCGGTTCTACGCACCCGGACCCTTCAGCGGCGAGTGGACGCGGGGCGCTGGCGGCCTCTTGGCCACCGCCACCGCCGTCGCCGTCGCCGTCCGGCCCGTCGCGGGCGGCAAGCTCTCGGCGGTGATCGTGATCGCCGGCAGCTTCGACAGCGCCGAGGGCGACGCCAGCAGCCGCTTCGGAAAGGCGTGGGAAGACCTGACGCAGAGCGGGCTGGGCAAGCTGCTGGGGCTCGATCGCGCGCCGCCGCCCTCGATCGTCGCCACGCCGGATTCGATCCGGCTGGCGGTCGAGGTCGACGCGCTGCCCTTGGCGCAAGGCCTGCGCGCCGCCGTCATGGCCGAGGTCTGGGAAATTCTCGACTTGAGCCCGCCGAGTGACAAGAGCACGGACTTGCCGTGATTCCGCCTCGATCGCCGCCCGATTCTCGTTTCGAGGCGCGCGTCGTGATTGACCCGGGGAGCCGGCTCGTAGTAAGCGCCTCCGACTCGTCGATCAGGGGGACCCCGATGAGCCGAGCAGGAGTGGATATGCAGTCGCAGGTGAATGGTTCGACCGCGCCCAGTTTCAAAGTCGGAGACAGGGCCGTGCATCCCGCCCACGGGGTTGGTGAAGTGGTTCAGCTCGAAGAGCGCGATTTCGGGGGGCACCGCACCAGCTGTTACGTCCTGAAGATCGTCGACTCGGATCTCAAGGTGATGGTGCCGACCGAGGCGGCAACCCGCGTGGGGCTCCGCGCGGTGATGAAGAAGAAGGAAGCCGAGAAGATCCTCGACATCCTGCGTGCGCCGGAAGTCGCCGTGGACGTGCAGCCGTGGAACCGCCGTTTCCGCGCGTACACCGAGATGCTCAAGAGCGGGCTGCCCGCCGAGATCGCCAAGGTGCTGCGCGACATGTATCGCCTGAAGTTCGACAAGGACTTGTCGTTCGGCGAGCGCCGCCTCCTCGACCAGGCTCGCTCGCTCTTGATTCAGGAGCTGGCGCTCGCCAAGAAGGTGACGGCAGCCAGCATCGAGGGCGAGATTCAAGAGATCTTCTCTGCGTGAAGATCTACACCAAGACCGGGGATTCCGGCTCGACCGGGCTCTTCGGTGGGACACGTGTGGACAAAGACGATGCCCGGGTGGATGCCTACGGCAACGTCGATGAGACCAACGCGTCGATTGGTGTGGCACGCGCGGCGGGGCTGCCCGCCGAAATAGACGAGATCTTGGCCGCGGTGCAGAGTGACCTGTTCACGCTGGGGGCAGAGCTCGCCTGCGTGCCAGGTCACGAGGCCCGCATGAAGATGGCTCTGCTCGGGGCCGCCGACATCGAGCGGCTCGAGCAGGCCATCGACGCGGCCGAGGCCGGAATGGCCGCGCTCTCTGCCTTCGTGCTTCCCGGGGGCACGGCGGGGGCCGCTTTGCTGCACGCCGCCCGCACCATCTGCCGCCGGGCCGAGCGTGGGGCGGTGGCGCTGCGCCGGAATTCGCCGGTGCGCAGCGAGCTGATCGTGTACTTGAACCGGCTCAGCGATCTGTTGTTCGTGCTGGCGCGTCGCGCCAACCACGACAGCGGCGTGGCGGACGTTCCCTGGGTGAAGCGCGGGGGCTGAAGCTCAGCGCTTGCCGGCGAAAGCTTCCACCGCTTCCCACACTCGCAGCACGTTGCCCGAGCAGATCTTCTCGATCTCGGCCTCGGTGTAGCCGCGCTCGAGCAACACCTTGATCAGCCCGGGGTACTGCGACACGTCCTTCAGGCCGGTCGGCAGCGAGTCGCCCACACCGTCGAAATCGCTGCCCAGGCCCACGTGGTCGACACCCACCAGCTTCTTCACGTGATCGATGTGGTCGGCCACCTGCGCCACCGTGGCGAACTTCGGGGGGCTGTCCTTCTCGAACTTCGCCAGCAAGGGCTTGGCCTTGGGGTCGCTCGACTCGAGCTTGTGCTTCTTCAGCAACGCCGCGCGGTCCTTCCAGCGCTGGCTTTCGGCCTTCTGGATCTTCTCGTCGATGAACCCAGACCCGAAGTTGATCTGGATCACCCCGCCCTTCTTGGCCAGCGCCGAGATCATCTCGTCGCTCATGTTGCGCGACCAGCCGGGGGTGAAGTGGCGACACGACGAGTGGGTAGCCACGACCGGCGCCTTGCTGGCTACCATCACGTCCCAGAATGCGTCGTCCGAGAGGTGCGAGACATCGACCATGATTCCCAGGCGATTCATCTCGCCGACGACCTTCTCGCCGAAGGGGCTGAGCCCCTTGTGGGTGTGACGGTCGTCGTACGACGAGTCCGAGAGATGGTTGTCCTTCGAGTGCGCCAGGGTGATGTACCGAACGCCGCGCCCGTGGAAGTGCGTCACGTTCTCGAGCTTCTTCTCGATGGGTGAGCCGTTCTCCATCCCCAAGAGCAGCGAGAGCTTGCCTTGCTTGGCGTTCTCTCGGACCTCGGCCACCGAGCGCGCAATGCGGCAGTCGTCGGGCGCCTTCTTCGCGATGCCTTCGACCAGATCGATCAGCTGGTCGGCCAGCTTCTTGGCGCCCCCCGCCTCGAGCTTGGCGGGCACGTAGATGCTCATGAATGGCGCGTCGAGCCCGCCGGCCCGGGCGCGCGGAAAGTCGAAGTCCCCCTTCTCGGTGCGTGCGGTGACGTCCTCGGTGAGCTGGCCAGCCTTGTCCCGCGACGACCACAGCCGGTGCGGGACGTCGATGTGACCGTCGAGGATGATGAACCGCCGGGCGAGCTCGCTGGACCGGGCGTCGAGATCCTGTGGCGGCGGTGGCGCGGGCGGCGCGCTTGGCTGGGCCGTGGGCAGCTCGGCCGCGCGCACGCTGACGGCGGGGCTCGGGGGCGGCGGCTGCGGGTCGCCGGCCAGCGGTGCCCCTTGCGCGCAGGCGACCGCCAGCAACAAGAGCGCGACACCGGCCAGGGCCCTCACGCCTTCACCAAAGTCCAAACCCCGACCGCCACGAACCCGACCCCCGCGACCCAATGCAGCACCCTCTCGGAGACGTAGCGCGAGATCACGGCGCCGCCCACCACTCCAATGGCCGACGTGGCCACCAGCGCCAGCGAAGCCCCCGCGAAGACCGTCCACTTCGAGATTTTGCCGTCCGAGGCATAGAGCAGCGTGGCCAGCTGGGTCTTGTCACCGAGCTCGGCCAAGAACACCGTGGCAAAAACCGTGGCAAAGAGCTTGGGGTCCATCGGGTCCAACTACCACTCGGAGGCCCCCCTTGGGCAAGGTCCGCCGGGTGATTACGATGCAGCGGCCATGCTCGAACGCGGCTCCCTGACCGTCGCCCGCCTGCGCGGCATCCCGATCCGGCTGCACTGGACGATCCCCCTCGGCGCCCTGGTGTTCAGCGGGTTTCGCTTCGCGCCGGGCTTCTGGGCTGGGTTCTTCCTGCTGGTCTTGATCCACGAGCTGGGCCACGCCTTCCTGGTCCGGGCGTTCCGCCTGCGCGTCGAGGGCATCGACATCACCGGCTTCGGTGGTCTGTGTCACTGGTCGGGTCGCGCCACCCCCACGCAGCGCGGGGCCATCGCCTGGGGCGGCGTGCTGGCGCAGGCCGTCGTGCTCGCGGTCACCTTCGCCGGCCTCGCCCTGGTCGGCCGACCGCGTACGCCGTTCGTGGCCGAGCTGGTGAGCGTGTTCACCTTCACCAACCTGTGGCTGATGGCCATCAACTTGCTCCCGGTCCCGCCGCTCGATGGCTACGAGGCGTGGAAGCTTCTCGGCCACCTGGCGCGGGGCGGCGGGCGGTCGCGCCGAGCCCCCAACGCCGAGCGCGTCGATGCCGTTGCCTGGCGCCCGCCCCCGACGTGGTCGGGCTGGCGCGCTGCGGGGCGAAAGCCCCCGTCGAACCCACCCCCCGCGCGCGGCGCGGCGTCACCGCCCGGCAAGGCCAGCCCCGAGGCCATGGCCGAGCTGGCCCGCATGCTCGAGAAGGTCGGCGAAGAGGCGAAGAAGGCACGCCGGAACTGAAGCTACCTGGGTACCAGCTTCATCTTGCACTTCGGACAGCGACTGGGCTTGGTGTCGGTGACCTCGGGGTGCATGGGGCAGACGTAGACGTCCGCCGCTTCGGCGGGCTCGCCAGCGCGAGCAGAGGGGGCGGACGGCGCGAGGACGCCGAACAACGCGAGGGCGAGGCCAGCGGCGGAGAGCGTGCGCAACATCGTGCTCCTGATCTTGCCAGGATCGGCGGCGGGCGCCAGTGACGAAGATCAGCTCAAACCCGCGGAGGCTGCGCAATCCCTGCGCGCATCAGGGGGTCAGGCTCGGGCGACCCGGCAACCAGTGCAAGGGGAATGACCCCCGCCCAGCACCGCGCCTCGAGGTCCGAAGCAAGATCCACCGGCGGGCCGGAGCGGATCTTGGCCGAGGCCTCTTCGATCGCAAACGCCACCACCCGCGTGGCCGCCAGCTCTGCCTCGTTCGGCGGACGCACCTCGCGAGAGCGACCGGGCACCGCGCGTTCGACCAGCGCGGCGAGCGCTGCCGCCTTCTCGTCGCGGTCGGTGACGTCGCGCCCCCGCGCCAGCACCACGACGGAGCGATAGTTCATCGAGTGATGCATGGCGCTGCGGCCGAGCACCAGTCCGTCGAGCAAGGTGAAGGTCAGGCACGCCCCAGCGCACGCGGCGCCGAGCATGCGGCCGCGCAGTGCGCCATGGAGATACACCGCCCCCCCCACCCGAACGTGGGCGGTGGGCAGCACGAACGGGTGCCCCTCGTGGACGAACCCGACGTGGCAGATCCGGGCCTCGTCGATGATTCCGAAGACGGTGTCGCGGTCGTACGAGCCGCGTTCCTTCCGGCGAGAGAGGGTGGTGCGCACAGTGGGTTCGAGATTGCTCATGGTTGACACCCTGGGTGTGCCTCGGTACTGGACCAGTGGTAAGGTCCAGTTTGAAGAATTCCGACAGACCAGTTCGGACGTGGCAGCTGGCGCTGCCCCTGGGCGAGAGTGACGCCACCCCGCTGTTCGCGCGGATCGCCCGGGCCCTTTCCGACGACATCCGGCGCGGCCGCCTGAAGCCGGGGCAGCGGTTGCCCGGCACCCGAACGCTGGCCGAATCGCTGGCGGTGCACCGGAACACGGTGGTCGCTGCCTTCGCCGAGCTCGAGGCCGAGGGCTGGGTCGAGACCCGACCGGCGCGGGGCGCGTTCGTGTCCGGCGCGCTGCCCGAGGCGCCGCCGCGCCGCTTCGCGCGGGCGGTCGGCCTCGCCGCGCGTCCCGGCTACGACCTTGGCCCGGCTCGGGGCAGCTGCGAGGCGCCGCTGCCACCTGGAACGCTGTCCATGGCTGGCGGGATCCCCGACGTGCGGCTGGCGCCGGCGGCCGAGCTGGGTCGGGCGTTGCGCCGCGCCCTGGTGCGCGACAGAACGCGCGTGCTCTCGTACGGTCACGAGCTGGGTCACCCGCGTCTGCGCGCCGCCATCGCCGAAATGCTGGCGAGCACCCGCGGGCTCGCGGTGGGCGCCGACGACGTGCTGGTGACGCGCGGCAGCCAGATGGCCCTCTACCTGATCGCGCAGGCGCTGTTCGAGCCCGGCGACGTGGTGGGCGTCGAAGAGCTCGGGTACCGACCTGCGTGGGAGGCCTTCCGCGCGCGGGGGGTCGAGCTGGCACCGCTCGGGGTCGGCGCTTCGGGCCTGGACATCGAGAGCCTGTCGGCGCTGTGCGCCCGCCGCCGTGTCCGTGCGGTCTACGTCACGCCCCATCATCAATACCCGACCCTCGCGACCATGGCCGCACCGCGCCGGCTGGCGCTGCTCGAGCTGGCGCGGCGTCACCGCTTTGCCGTGATCGAGGACGACTACGATCACGAGTTCCACTACGAGGGGCGGCCGGTGCTGCCGCTCGCCAGCGCGGACGCGGCCGGAGTGGTGATCACGGTGGGCACGCTCTCCAAGATCTTCGCGCCGGGGCTACGCGTGGGCTGGGTCGTGGCGCCGCCGCCGGTGGTGGCCACGCTGGCCGGGCTTCGCGCACACCTGGACGGGCAGGGCGACCTGCCGCTCGAGGCGGCGCTGGCCGAGCTGATGGAAGACGGTGTGGTGCAGCGCCACGCGAGGCGGGCCCGGCGGATCTACCAGGCTCGGCGGGACTACCTGGTCGCCGCGCTGGAGCGCCGGCTCTCGGACCAGCTGGCCTTCCAGGTCCCTTCGGGGGGCATGGCCCTCTGGGCACGCGTCCGCGGCGTGAACGCCGACGCGTGGTCGGAGGCCGCGCTGGCGCGCGGGCTGTCGGTTCGGAGCGCGCGCCACTTCGCCCTCGGTGGCCGAAGCCGCCCGTACCTTCGGCTCGGGTACGCCAGCTTGAACGAGCGCGAGCTGGCCGAAGCAGTTCGCCGCCTGTGGGTTGCCCGGCCGACGCGCCAACGCTAGGTTCCCGGGCCGTGCGCGACGAAGCCGAAGACGAATCACTGGTATCGCGCAGCGACAAGAAGCGCGCTCGCCGCGTGCGCGAGGACGCGCTCTCGCGCCTGACCAAAGAGCTGGTGAGCCTCAGCGACGGCACGCTGAGCCGGCTCGGCCTCGACGAGGGCCTGGTCGATGCCATCCGTGACGCCCGGCTGATCAAGAGCGCGCGGGCGAAAGATCGGCAGCTGAGGGTGGTGCGAGGGTTGCTCCGCGACGGCGAGTGGGGGGCCGTCGCCAGCCGCCTGGAGACGCTGCTCTTGCACGGCAAGGCCCCCCCCAAGGGCGTCGAGCCCAGCCCGGAAGAGGGGGCCGCCCGGCAGTGGGCGGTGCGGCTGATGGGCGAGGGTGCGCTGGCGCTCGATGCTCTGATTGCGCTACGCCCGTCGGCCGACCGCCGGCACCTCCGAGACTTGATCCGCAATGCAACCCACGGCTCGCCCGAGAGCCGCAAGCGGGCAGAGGCCAAGCTCGCCGAGGTGATTCGGCTGCTGCTAAGATGACGCCGGCATGAGCGAGCTGTCGTTCGACGACTTTGCGCGATACTTCCCCTTCGCGCCGGCAGCGTTGTGCGTGAAAGAGTGCGCACGGCTGACCCAAATCCGCCGTTACGCATGCCCAGGCCCGATCTTGGACGTGGGCTGCGGCGACGGCTTGTTCGCACGCATCGCCTTCGCGGACGCAGAGATCTGGGGCATCGACGTGGACGCCAAAGAGGGGGGCTGGGCGCTGGCGAGCCGGGCCTATGCGCAGATCATTCTGGGCGACATCACGCGGGCGAAGCTGCCCCGTGGGTTCTTCGCCACCTGCATCGCCAACTGCTCGCTCGAGCACGTCCCCGATCTGGACGCGGCGCTCGCCAACATCCGCGATAGCCTCGAGCCCGGGGGGCGAGCCTACCTGTTCGTGCCGAATCGAGATTGGGCCAGCTGGTTTCTGAGCGTGCGCGCCCTCAGCTCGCTGGGGCTCGAAGGCCCGGCGCGCAGCCTGCAGGGCGCCGTGGACAGGGTCTTCAAGCACCGCCACCTGTACGACGAGGCAGGCTGGCGAGCACGGGTGGAACGAGCCGGGCTGCGCGTCGAGCAGGTCGACCCGGTGCTCAGCACGGCGACCACGGTGACCTTCGAGCTCTTGCTCTTGCCGTCGCTGTTCGGTCTGGTGAACAAGAAGCTGACCACCCGCTGGACGAACTTTCCGCGCTGGCGACGGCGCGCGGCGCGCCCCGCCTTCGAGCTGGTGAGCGCTGCGATGGCCGCCGACGGTGAGACGGCGCCCACGGCCGAGCTCTTGGTCGTCTGCTCGCGACCGGGGTGAGCGTGGCCGAGCCCGTCGACTACTTCTCGAATCACCAGCTCAAGCTGCGGTTCCCCTGGCGCCTGTATCATGCGCCGATCGTGGCCGCGCTCGCGTGGGCGGTGCAGAAGGCCCCCGGCCCGCGTCTCCTCAACCTGGGCTCAGGGCCTTTCTTCGAGCTCGATCAGCTGGGCGCCACGGGCAAAGAGCTCACCTTGGCCGACATCGACCCGCGGGCGATGCGGCTGGCCCGCGAGCTGCACGGCTCGCGCATTGCCGGCGCCGACGTGATCGAAGCCGGCGCGCCCCTGCCCTACCCGGACGGCCGGTTCGACGGCCTGGTGTCCATGGACGTGATCGAGCACGTACCCGATCCTGCGGCGTGGCTTGCCGAGACCTTCCGGGTGGTGCGACCCGGCGGCCTCGTGTTCCTGACCACACCCAACTATGCGTCGCGCTCGCTGGTGCTCCTCGAACGCACCGCGCTCGAGCTGGTCGCGCGGGCACAAGGCTTCAGCCGGCGCGACCTGCACCCCTCGAAGCTCGACGAACCCGCTCTGCGACGGCTGTTTTCCTCGGTGTCTGCTCGGCGCACACGCATCGAGCCACTCGCGTTCGGTTGGGTGCTCGCCGCCACGGCAGAGCGCCCATGACGGAACCGCATTGACGGAGGCCAGATCCCCGGCTTCACTTGCTGTGATGTCCCTGCGCTGCGCCGCGCTCTGCTTGGTGGCCCTGGCCTGGGCGTGCTCCGGGAAGGAATTCGCGTCGGAAGCGACCGGCGGCGCCGGGGGTGGCGGCACCGGCGGGTCGGCCGGCGGCACGGGTGGGTCGGCCGGCGGCGCGGGCGGCAGCGCCACCGCTTCGAGCTGCAAAGAGCTGAGGGCGAGCGGTGTGACCGAAAGCGGGCTCTACCCGTTGCTCGACAAGAACGGCGTCGCTTTCTCTGCGCGCTGCGAGATGACGGTCGCGAACGGGGGGTGGACCCTGATTGCGCGCTCTTTCGACACCGACCAAGACGTGAGTTTCGGCTGGCGCAGCGCGGCCGGCGCGGCAGACGACCCGACCCAGCCCTACTCGATGAACGTGGGTGCCAAGGGCCTGGCGTTCAGCGAGATTCTGCTGGCCGAGCGCGATGCCGACTACGGCATCACCAAGGCGTTCGTGGGCAGCGTTCCGCCGGGCTTCTTGAAGCTCCATGCGCAGACGCCGTACCTCTTGAATCCGCCGGTACAGACGGTCGCCGGCAACTGCCCGCCGAGCGGCGGCGTGTCGATGATGAGCTGGGTCGGGTACACCAACCGCACCGATATCTACTTCGTGCGCGACCACGAAACCTTCGAGAACTTCGGGCTGATGCCGAGCGGGTGGAACCTGGGCGAGTCGAACCAGTGCGATTACAACGCCGACATCAACTGGAAGCAGGGGATGCTCTTCGTGCGCTGAGACCGCTCAGGCCGGCGGCTTGCACTTCACGCCGACCACGGTGCCCTCGTTGTTGCCTTCTTTGCACTCGGTCTTGGCCGCGTCGTCGTCGGCCATCACCTTGATGTCGACCGGGGTGGCTGTCGGGGGCGTGGCCCACAGGCAGGTCACGGTCTCGCACTTGCCCGGCGCCAGCGCCTGCTTGGTGGCGGCGTCGCACACCTTGGTGGCGCCGTCGTAGAACCCGACCTTCACGCCAGCGCCGATGGGTGCGGTGCCGCGATTGCAGACCGGTGCGTTCAAGAGCGCGCCGCCCGAGCCGCAGCTGAAGCCGGCGATCCCCGCCGTCATGTCGGGAATGTCCTGCCCGCTGGCGTTCCCCGGCACGTTCTGGCGGAAGTTGTTCAGCTTCGGATCGAGCCAGTTCTTCTTCCACGCGCTGGTCTTGGGGATGGTGCCATCTTCGTTCACGTGCGTGACGGCGTAGGCGTGTTGATTCCAGATGGTGCGCGAGCGCACCCACCGATCGGTGGCGTCTTGGTACACCCGGATGCCCGACACGCCCTTGGGGTGATTGGCGCGACAGGTGTTGCCGGTGCCCGGCAACCCGGCGGGCGGCGCGGCGCACTTCACGCCGGCGTCGAGGCAGGCCGGATCGGTACCTGCGGCGCAGCACTGCGAGGTGGTGGTGCAACGGCAGTAACCGTTGTCGCAGACGTTGCTCACGCAGTCTTTGTTGGTCAGGCAGCCGGCACCGGCAAACTGCGGATCCACGCCGTCGGCATTGAGCATGTTGCACGCCATGCCGTTGGTGCCGTCGGAGCACGCCAGGTTCGAGGGCGTGACCAGATCGGCTCGGAAGTTGCCGTCGGTGTCGGCGACCACCGGGTTCTCGTACCAGGTGCACGACGAACGATACTGGCTGAACAGGACCTTCCCGTTCGTTCCGTCGTACACCCGCACGAAGCACTCGTCGGCGTACACGACCTCGGCCTTTCCGTCGTCTTCGAAGTCGAACACGCTCGAACCGGTGATGTTGCTGGAGATGTCTTGCGTGCGCCGTGACCAGAGGATGCCGCTCGGGCACGCGCCCGGGGTGCCCGTGGCGTCGTCGCACCCGTTGGTGTTCTGGCACTTCCCGCTGGGTCGCGGGGCGGCAGTGCAGTCGATGTCGAACACCGTGAGGAAGGCCTGGCCGGCAACGCCGAGCTCCGGCAGGCCGTCGCCGTCGTAGTCCGCGACGGTGGGCGGCCCGCCGCCGCCGCCGGGCACGGTCAGCGCCGCGAGCGGCAGCGAACCGTCGATGGCATAGATCATGGCGTATCCCGAGCGCACCACGGCGATCTCGGGATTGGTGGCCGGTGTGCTGGCGCCGAAGGCGCCAAAGTCCGCCACGGCCACGAAGCCCGGCGCGGAAGGCGTGGCGCCGGGGAAGTAGGTCTCTTGTACCCAGGCGCCGCCCTTCCACTCCCAGATGAACTGACCATTGGTGAGCTCGACGCCTGGATCTTGATCGAGATCGGCGAGCACGGGATCGAGGCCCTGGCTGTAGGTGGCATAGCCCGCGGGGTTGGCGCTCTTCAGCGCACCGGTCTTGCCATCGAGCACCGCGCCGTGGCGGATCACCTCGGGTACGCCGTCGTCGTCCAGATCGTGGATGGAGGGGCCAGCCCACTGACCGCCGCCCAGACCCGTGGGCGACTGCCAGAGCTTGCCCCACGTGCCCGCCTTGCGCGTGAAGGCGACGAGCGAGCCATCGGCCGCGTTGGCGACGATGTCTGCCGCGCCGTCACCGTCCAGGTCACCGGCCGCGACCGACGACGACGAGATCAGCCAGCCCTGGTACCCGCCTTGGCCGCCGCCGAGGTTCGCCTCGAGCTGGCAGGTGTCGCCACGCAGCACGCGCACCACGCCCTGATTCTCGGTGTACCCCCCTACGACCGTGGCCGTGAACGGCGCGACGATGCTCGGCACCCCTTGCCCCGGGGCGTTGAGGTTGACCACCACCGGGGTGGCCTGCACGTCTTTGTGGTTCGGGAACGGATCGCCCGCGGGCGGCGCCGAGAACTCGCACTTGATGGCGGGCGCGAAGTTGCCGGGCGGAAGACCCACCTGGCAGTTGGGATCGTTGTCCTTCCCGGGGGGCGTTCCCCAGGGAATGCAGCCCGTGCCGGGCGCGCAGTACGTGTCGTTCTTGCAGTCGTCGTCGTCGGTGCACGCGGTCACGGTCACGCAGAAGCCGTTGCTGCAGATCTGCCCTTCCGGGCAGCCGCCAGGACAGGTGACGCTGCCCTCGCCACCCTGGCCGTCGGGGAACACGAAGCCGTCGCTGCTCGAGTCACCTGCGTTGCCTCCGGTGCCCCCCGTGCCTGGCTGGTTCGACGCCTCGTCGCCCCCTTCGTCGCTGCAGCTGCAAGCCTGCGCCAGTGCCAGGGTCGCCACTGAAATACCAACTGCCAATCTCGAGCGCCGCGCCATGGGAACCTCCGCACCGCCGAGCATATCACCCGTGCCCTACCACGAGGGAAAGCTGTGCAGCGGCGACAACGACTGCTGTTCCGTGGCCGGGGACGGCTACCTCTACTGCGACATCGCGACCTGCAAGTTCAGCCCGGGCGGCTGACCTTGCCGCCCCGCTTGCGCGGAGCGCCGCCCAGGTGCACCGAGTCGTAGCCGTACTTCTTGCGAACCTTGTCCATGGCGTGACCCACCGGGCGCGGCCGGTCGAAGGGCAGCGCGAGCTGCACGGGGTCGCCGTCGGCGATCAGGTTCGAGAGCTGCACGCCCAGCAGCCGGATCGGCAGGGGCCGATCGCGTGCGGCGTGGAACAGCTCGGTGAGCGTGGCCATGACGCTGGCCTCGTCCCACGTGGGTTCCACGCTGCGCGAGCGGGTGACGGTGTGGAAGTCCGAGGTGCGCAGCTTGAGCGTGAGGGTGCGGGCGCGCACCCCGCGTTTTCGGGCCCGAAAGCAGACTCGCTCGCACAGCCGCAAGAGCTGCTCGAGCGACCGCTGGTCCCCGCCGAGCGTGTCGAAGAAGGTGCGCTCGTTGGAGATGCTTCCGACGCGAAGGCCCGACGGATCGTGCTCGCGAAACGCCGGACGCTCGGCCCCGAGGGGCGTGCCATTCGAGACCCCAGCGCACTCACGCTCGACGACGGCAAGAACGCGCGCGTACCGCGCGCGTAGCAGCCCGCTCGGAAGCCGCACCAGCTCGCCGAGCGTGTGGATCCCATCCGCCACCATCCGCGCTTCGGCCTTGGGCCCGATCCCGGGGAACTTCCGGACCGGCAAGGGGAGCAAGAAGTCGCGCTCGGCGCCAACCGGCACCAGCAGCACGCCTGCGGGTTTGGCGCGCCCGCTGGCGATCTTGGCGACGATCCGCGTCCCCCCGATGCCCGCGCTCGCCGGCAGGCCGGTGTCGCTGCGGATCGCCTCACACATGTCGCGCACCGCGCGCTCGATGCTCGTGTCGCCAGTCTCGTCGGCCGAGCGCTGGTAGAGCCGCTCGCAGCCCGAGAAGTCCATGTAGAACTCGTCGATGCTGGCGGCGCGCACCTCGGGGCTGAAGCGCTCGAGCACGGCGCGCACGCGCTTCGAGTACTCGCCGTACGCGCCGTGTCGAGTTGGCAAGAAGACGGCGTCTTTCGGCGCCAGGCGACTGGCGTCGCGCATCGACATGCCCGAGCGCACGCCGAACGCACGCACCTCGTAGCTGGCGGCCGTGACCACGCCCCGAGACCCGCGCGCGCCCCCCACCACCACCGGCCGCCCGATCAGCGCCGGGTCGAAGAGGCGCTCGACGGACACGAAGAAGGTGTCGAGATCGAGGCAACAGATCCTTGCCGACATGGCAGACACTGAACTAATATACAGTGCCCGCCGCCAGCGTGACAAACGCCGGGGTGCCGCCGTTCAATCCGAAGGTGAGCGCCGAACTGCGACAGCGTGCGGGTGAACGGCAAGCACGTCGGTCCGTCGCCGGTGGTTCGCGAGGCGGTCCCCACCGGTTCGATTCAGGTCGAGCTCCGGCGCGAGAGCGTGGTGAAGCGGTTGGTCGTGCAGATCGCCGCGGGTCAGGTCAGCGCGCGTCGCGTCAGCATGCAGGCCGACGATCGCAAGGATCTGATCGACCCGTGGTACTGAGCGTCAGGGCGGCGTCGGCAGGGAACCGCTGCCCGACCAGTTCTGCTGAGCGCACCAGGCCGGCGGGCGCTGAGGCACGGTGCCGTCGTGCATGGCAACGGTGAGGGTCTTGGGCTTGGCGGGCGGCGTGCCGCAGCTCGCGGTAGAGGTCCCCAGGTACTTCGGCCTGAGGTCGAAGCACAGCCCGCCCTCGGCGGTGCGGATGTTGGGGTCGGTGCGAAGCTCTTCGATGTACGGCTTGTCCTGACAGACGAAGAGCGGGTCGAGGGTGCGGGGCTCCAGGCCGCGCGGGTACTTGTCGTCGATCAGATCGGCCAGAGCGCCGCCGGTGGCCCCGGCGGTGCGGGCCGGCTCCCAGTGGGATTGCATCCAGGCGGCGTCGAACTTCAATCCCTGTTCCAGGGTGCTCACCACCTGCTGGAACGTGATCTTGCCGTACTCGACCCGGGTGTCGCTGGTCGTGATGTCGATGGCCTTCTCGAACCCGCAGCCCTGCACCACTTCGTAGTCGGTCTTCTTCAGCTTCTTCATCACCGCTACGTCGCCGACCAGTGGGTCGCCGGCGACCATCACCAGCCGCACGTCGGCTTCGGTGGCGTCGATCACCGAACGCTGAGCCGCGCCCGGCCGCTTCTTGTAGACCGCGATGTCCGCCCACAGGCCCGGCTTGATGCGACCCACGTTCTTGGTCCAGCCAATGGCGTCGGCGGGGTTGGTGGTCACCATGCGCAGCATGTCGTCGTCGGTGAGCTCGCCGCCCCACGCCTGCTGGTTCAGCATGTCGAGCGTCTTCAGCTCCGAGAGCAGGTTCTTCGAGCCCGCCGGCGACCAGTCGCTGCCAATCGAGACGTTCACGCCGACCCGGTGCGCCTCGACGATGTCCGGAACCTTGCCGTAGTAGAGCAGGTTGTCGACCGGTGACGCGATCAGCTTGCTGCCGGCCTGCGCCATGCGCTTCAGCTGGTCGGAGCTGAGCGCGGTGCCGTGGATGATCACGGTCTGCTCGCGGACCAAGCCCATGGCGTCGAGGCACTCGAACTCGTCGCTGCTCTCTTGGTCGGTGCCCTCGGCCAGGTGCACCAGCCAGGCGTCGACGCTGTTCGCATCGAACTTCTTCACCAGCGGGCGCGGGTCGAAGTTGTAGACCAAGATGCCGAGCGCCGTCTGGCTGACGCGTTTGACCCCGAAGTTGGACGAATCGACGTTGCGGGCCAGGTGCAGGCCGTAGCCCGAGGGCAGCTTGATGCCGAAGAACGAGCCCTGCGTCGAGGTGGTGCCGCTCACCAGCTCTTTGACCTCGGTGTAGCGACCGACGACGCCTGCCAGGCTGACGCGCTTCGTTGCCCCCGGCAGCCCGAACTCGGTCGGGCTCGCCGTAGAGCTCTCGAAGACCTTCTTCGGGTACATGATGTGGGTGTCGTAGTACTTCTCGTCACGCCACTGATACGTGTTCTCGTAGAGCGACAGCTCGCGATAGATGTGCGCGGTGTTGTAGGCCAGGTGGTTGTGCAGGTTGATCAGGCCGGGCGAAATCACCCAGTCGCTCGCGCCGGTGGCCGAGGGCAGCACGGTGACGGCGCTCCCGCTCGGCAGCGGCTGCCCCGCAGTGAGCACCTTCGAGATCTTGCCGCCTTCGATCACCACCGCGCCGTTGTCGATCACCTGCCCGTTGCCGCGGGCCTCGTCCATCGTGAGGATGGTGCCGCGCAAGACCAGCGTGGTGCCCGGCGTGCTGCCCGGGCCGTCGAACTTGCCGTCGCCGGGGCTCTGATCCTGGGCGTCGTCCCCGGGTTCGTCGATCGGCGTGGACTCTTCGTCGGCCGGGTCGCTGGCACAGGCCGGCAAGAGCAACGCGAGCCCGATCCCCAGCGCGGCGAACGAAGCGAGAAATGTCGAGTGCCCCATTGCTCGTCATTTATCAGCAAAAAGCCCGGCCGTATAGCGAAAGCCCGGGGCGCAACTGCGCCACGAAAACGGTGACCATGGCCCTTCGCGCGGCGGCGCACGTGCGCACGCCGAAATCGCCCTCGCACGAGCGCCGCGAGCGCCGCGCTACTTCAGCGCCGCAGTGCGCGCCGACACGAACGGCTGCGTCGCTTTGCCGGCGTCTTCGAGCACCGGGCTGGGCCACGCGCCGATGGCGACCACCGCGCAAAGGCACAACAGCACCGACACCAAAAGCGCCGGTGGCGCGCGGAAGGTGCCCTCGCGTTCGGGCGGCAGCATGTACATCGAGCGGGCGATTTGCATGTAATAGAACAGGCCCACCACCGCGAGCACCGCGCCGAGAATCACCAAGAGGTAGAGCCCGCTGTGCCAGGCCACGATGAAGACGTAGAGCTTGGCCCAGAAGCCCACCACGAATGGGATACCCGCCAGCGAGAGCAAAAAGATCAGCATGGCAAAGGCGAGCAGCGGCGAGCGCTTCCACATGCCCGCGAACGCGCCCAGCGACGCATCGCCCGTCTCGCGCTCGACCGCCTCGACCACCTGGAACGCGCCGATGTTCGTGACCAGGTAGGCCACGAAGTAGAACAGCAGCATGGTGCTGCCGCCGGCGCCCGAGACGAAGGCCATCAGCATGTAGCCGATGTGGCCGATGCCCGAGTAGGCCAGCATGCGCTTCACGTTGGTCTGCACCACCGCCAGCAGGTTGCCGAGCACCATGCTGACCAGCGAGAGCGCGATCAGCACGGGTTGCCACTCGCTCTTCACCTGGCCGAAGCCGTGGTGGAACAGGGTGGCCAGGGCCGCGAACCCGGCCAGCTTGGGCGCCACCGAGAGGAAGGCCACGAAGGGCGTGGGCGCGCCCTGATAGGTGTCGGGCACCCACATGTGGAAGGGCACCACGCCGATCTTGAAGGCCATGCCGCCCAGCACCAGCATCACGCCCAGCAGCAACAGCGGGCTGACGGGCGCCAGCGCAATGGCCTCGATCCGGGTCGCGCCGGTCATGCCGTAAACGAACGACATGCCGAACAGCGTGATGGCCGCGCTGACCGCGCCCACCAGGTAGAGCTTGAGCGCTGCCTCGGGGCCGTCTTTGCCGACGCCCTTCGGATCTTCGGTCTTGGCGAAGGCCGCCAGCACGAACAGCGGCAACCCCATCAACTCGAAGGCGACGATGAGCAGCACCAGATCCCGGGCGCCAGGCAAGAGCGTCATGCCCAGCACGCTGCACATGAGCAAGAGGTAGTACTCGCCCTGGCGGTGGGGCTGCCGGCGAGCCACGTGGTCCATGCTGCCGAGCGTGGTGAGGAGGCCCGCCGCGAGGAACGCGCGCTTGAAGAACAGCGACCAGTGATCGCCCACGTAGACGCCACCGAAGGCGCTGCCCCCGAGGTCCATCTGGAAGGACGCGATCAGCGCGCCCGCGAAGGTGGCCAGCGGGATCACGCCGATGGCGCGGTTGGGCTTCGGGCCCGAGAACAGGTCGGCCAGGAAGGTGAGCAAGATGCCAGCGCACAGCGCCAGATCCAGGCTGAGCGGCAAGAGGTCGGCGAGGGTGGCGTTCATCGCCCAGCTCCCGGCGGCGCCGCGGCCAAGAGGCGCAACGTTCCCTTGGCCTGCTGCAGGTACATCGGCGTCGCCTTGTCGATGAAGTCGAGCACGATCACCGGGTAGCAGCCGAACACCACGATGCAGGTCCCCAGGATGATGGGCGCGCCCCACTCGGTGCGGGCGGCGTCCGACAGATCGTGGAACTTGTCGCTCGGGCCCGGGCCCCAGAAGATCTGCCGCACGGCGCGCAGCACGTACACCGCGGTGACGAACGCACCCAAGATGCCCGGCAACGCCCACCACCAGTGCGCGCTCTGCCACGCGCCGATGAACACCAGCATCTCGGCTACGAAGCCCGCCGTGCCGGGCAGCCCCAGGGACGACAGGCCGGCCAGGGTGAAGAACACCGCCACCGCCGGCATGGTCTTGGCGAAGCCGCCCATGCCCGGCACGTGGCGCGAGTGCGCGCGCTCGTAGACCAGGCCCACCAGCGCGAAGAACAGCCCGGTCATGATGCCGTGGGCGAACATCTGATAGATGGCGCCGTTCCAGCCGTTGGGCGTGAGCGTGGCCGCGCCCAGCATCACGATGCCCATGTGGCTGACCGACGAGTACGCGATGATGTACTTGAGGTCCTTCTGGCTCATGGCGCTGAGTGCGCCGTAGACCACGTTGATCACCGCGACCCCGCCGACCCAGGGTGCCCAGACCTGTGCGCCCTCGGGCAGCATGACCATGCCCACGCGCATCACGCCGAAGGCGCCGAGCTTCATCAACACTCCAGCGTGCAGCATGGACACGGCCGTGGGGGCCGAGGCGTGGCCGTCCGGCGACCAGGTGTGGAACGGGAACACGCCACCCAGCGAGCCGAAGCCCAGCCACAAGAAGGGGAACGCCCAGAGCTGCAGGTCGCGGCTGTAAGGGTGGCTGCCCAGCACCGCCATGTCGAAGGTGCGCGCGCCTGCCGCCACGTACATCGCGAAGATGGCGACCAGGATGAAGGCCGAGCCGACCAGCAGCATCAGCGTGAGCTTCATCGCGGCGTACTCGCGACCGCCGATGTCGAGCAGCTTCCACACGAAGCGGAAGGGCCCCGCCTCGGCCACCGCGTGGCTCGAGCCCCAGATGCCGATGAGCAGGTACATCGGCAAGACGGCGATTTCGTAGAACAGGAAGAACACGAACAGGTCTTGCGCCACGAACACGCCGAACACGCCGGCCACCAGCACGAGCAAGAAGATGAAGAACTCTTTGCCGCGCTCTTTCAGCGTCCAGCTGGCCAGGACGCCCGCAAAGATGATGATGCCGGTGAGCAAGAGCAGCGACACGCCCCAGCCGTCGACCGCCAAGCTGAGCTCGATGCCCAGACTGGGCACCAGCGGGTAGCGCTCGGCGAGCTGCAGCCCGCCCTTGCCCATGTCGTAGATCCGCGCCACCTGCACGCTGCCCGCCAGGGCGACAGCCGCGCCCGCCAGCGAGACCCAGCGCACCAGCGCGCGCTGCGCGTCGGGGATGAAGAACAGCAGCACCGCCGCCACGAAGGGCGCCGCCACGATCAGGCTGAGCAGGGGCAAGCCCATCATCGCAGGATCCCCCAGGTGGCGAGCACCACCGCGCCGGCGATCACGGCGTAGACATAGTCCGAGACGTTCCCGGTCTGCAGCTTCCGCACGCGGCGGCCGCCCATGATGGTGGCAAAGCCCAGAAGGTTGATCAGTCCGTCGACCACGTAGCGATCGAACCAGCCGATGGCGCCGGCGAGCCCGAGGGCCACCCTCCGGAAGCCGAACAGATAGAGCTGGTCCACCGCGCCCGAGCGCGCCAGCCGACCCACGGGGGCGAGGAACGCAAAGGTGGACTCGGGCACCGACCCCTTGCCGTACATCAGGTAAGCGAGCACGAGGCCGCCGAGGCCGAGCGCGGTGGCGATGCCGCCGACGGCGCCCAGGTGGAAGTGATAGGTGGTGCCAGCCAGGCCCGCGAAGCTCTTGCCGAAGTAGCCCACGGACGCCGCCACCCCTGCGAGCAGGACCAGCGGCCCGGTCATCGCGGGGCCACTCTCGTGGGCACGGTCGGCGCGCTTCGTGCGCTTGCCGAAGAAGGCCAAGAAGATCACGCGCCCCATGTAGAACGCGGTCAAGAACGCGGCGGCCATCAGCATGCCGAGGGGGCCCCACAGCTGCTTCGCGTGCAAAGCTTCGAGGATCAGATCTTTGCTGAAGAAGCCGGCGAGCCCGGGCACACCCGCCAGCGCCAGCGCCCCGATGATGAAGGTGATCGCGGTGACCTTCATCTTCGGCCAGAGGTAGCCCATGTCGGCCAGCTCGTTGGAGTGCACCGCGTGGATCACGCTGCCCGCACCCAGGAACAGCAGCGCCTTGAAGGCCGCGTGGGTGGTCAGGTGGAAGTACCCGCCCATCAGCGACCCTGCTCCGAGGGCGCTCACCATGTAGCCGAGCTGCGAGCAGGTGGAGTACGCCAGCACCTTCTTTATGTCGGTCTGCACCACCGCGATGGTCGCAGCGAAGAGCGCGGTGAACGCCCCCAGCCAGGTCATGAGCTCGCGGACCTCGACCGCCTGGAACAGCGGGTTGGCGCGGACGATCAGGTAGACGCCGGCGGCGACCATGGTGGCCGCGTGGAGCAGAGCAGAGACCGGCGTCGGCCCCTCCATCGCGTCGGGCAGCCAGACGTGCAGCGGGAACTGCGCGCTCTTGCCCATCACCGCCAGGAACAGGCCGAGGCCAATCCACATGTGCAGCTTGGGGTCGGCGGGCGCCGCCCAGCCGAAGCCGCCGGTGGCCACGAACAAGAGCACCACGCCGGCCACGAAGCCCATGTCGGCCAGCTTGGTCATCCAGAAGGCCTTCACCGCAGCGCGGGCGGCGCTGGGCTTCTGCCAATAGAAACCGATCAAGAGGTAGCTGGTCAGGCCCACCAGCTCCCAGCCCGCGAACAGCTGCAGCACGTTCGGCGCCAGGACCAGCGCGTTCATGCTGAAGATGAACAGCGAGTGGTAGCCAAAATAGCGACCGAAGGCAGGCGGCGGCTCGCCTGCCATGTAGCCCAGCGAGAAGACCTGTACGCAAGTGGCCACCAGCGTGACCACGACCAGCATGGGCACGCTGATACCGTCCAGCCGCACGCCGATCTCGGCGAGGGTCTGACCCGACGACGGCAGCCAGCGGGTAGTGGCAACCAAGGCTTCCGTGGGCGCGCCGAGCTGGCGCATCAAGAGCGCCAGGGCCGCGACCAGCGAAAGCGCTGCCGCCGCCACGGCCAGGTACGCCGCCGGCTTGCCCTGCCGGCGCAGGGGCGCAGCCACGCCGATGACCAGCGCCGCCGCGGCCGGGCCGAAGAGCGCGATCAGCGCCCAGGTCAGGGGGGGAAGACCGAAGATCATCGTGTCACCCGCGCAGGGCCTCGGCGCCGTCCACCGCGATGTCCTTCTTCGCGCGCGCGAGCAAGATCACCAAGGCCAACCCCACCACCACCTCGGCCACGGTGAGCGCGATGGAGAACACCGCGAACACCTGGCCCACGTGGCTCGCGTGGTAGTGCGCGAACCCCACCAGGTTGATGTTCACGGCGTTCATCATCAGCTCGACGCTGAGCAAGATGCCCACTGCGTTGCGGCGCGAGACCACACCATAGATGCCCACGCAGAACAGCGCGGCCGAGAGCAGCAGCAGAGGTTGGATCGGCATCATGTGGCCTTCTCGCCCCGAACCGGGATCACCCGACTCTGCTCTTTGCCGAAGTCGGCTTTCCGCGCCAGCACGATGGCGCCGATCATGGCGATCAGCAGCAGCACGCTCAGCACTTCGAAGGCGAGCAGGTGCTCGCCCAGGAACGACTTACCGATCTCGTCCGCCGCAACGTAGCGCCCCGGGCCGGCGGGCAGGTTGGGCGTGCGGTAGGTGGCCGAGGCGATCACCCCGAACATCACCGCCGCCGCCAAGATGGCCGGAACGCGCCGACGGGGCGCGGTCTCGTTCTCGATGAAGACCCGCTCGTGCCGGCGGGTGAGCATCACCCCGAACAGCATCAGGGTGATGACGCCGCCGGTGTAGAGCAGGATCTGGATGCCGGCCA
Organism: Polyangiaceae bacterium; assembly: GCA_023150915.1. Lineage (GTDB taxonomy): Bacteria > Myxococcota_A > Polyangia > Polyangiales > Polyangiaceae > JADJKB01. The sequence continues at coordinate 9,137 of JAKLKA010000063.1, read as the reverse complement.
GGAACGGCGCCTGCAAGAGCACGAACAGCACCGCCGTGGTGGCCAGGGTGACGGCGAGCCACAGCACCGCGTGGACCAGGTTCTTGCTGGTCACCACGAACAGCGCCGCGAGAAGGAGGCAGGCGGCGACGATGCCGAAGGCGATGGGGTCCATGACCGGGGCGGCTCCCGCCGGGCAGGGCGGGGCGGGGCCGAAACGGGCGCGGAGGGTACTCCCCGGGTCGGTGGCGCGTCAGCCCTTTTGTTCGGGATTTCGCTCCGGCGCGGGGCTACGGCCGGGGGTCGGCGCAGCCCCGCGCCCTCTCGCTGCCGCTCGGGTATCCTGCTGCCATGGGATTCTGGGCTGCTCGTCGGGTCGTCGCGCTGGTCGTTTCCTGCCCCCTCGTGCTGGCCACGGCTTGCGCCGACGACGCTGCCCCGCCGGCGCCACCGGCGGGTGGCACCCGGGCGGTCGCCGCACGACTCGACGCGCTTCTGTCGAGCTTCGGCGTGCGACGACCCTCTGAGGCGCGCGGCGCAAGCCGGGTCCGCGCGAGCCTGCCGAGCATGGCGAACGAAGCCTTCGAGCTCGAGGACACCGCGAGCGGGATGACCATCCGCGTCGCGCTCGCGGGCGCGCGGTCGACGCCTCTGGAAGTGGACGGGCCGCAGGGCCTCGCGAGCGGGGCCGCGCCGCACGGAGGTGACTTCTTGGTCCGCTCCCACACCTACGGCGTGGAGGACTTCGTCCGTTTCGAGACGCCGCCCGCCGAGGAGGCGCTGAGCTGGAACGTCGACGTGTCCGAAGTCGCCGGAGTCCGCTTGGCAGACGACGTGCTCGAGCTCGTGGATGCGCTCGGCACACCACGCCTGCGCATGGAACGACCGTACGTCCTGGACGCGCGGGGCGAGCGCGCGCGCGCCCGGGTCAGCGTCGAAGGGTGCGCGCACGACGTCGACTCGGTGCCCTTCGCCCCGCCCAGCAAGGCTCCGGGAAGCCCCACGTGTCGCGTGCGCGTGGCCTGGGACGACCTCGGCCTGGACTACCCCGTTCTGGTGGATCCGAACTGGACGACGACTTCCAACAACATGTCCAGCGCACGCATCGAGCCCACGGCCACCGCACTAGCGAGCGGGAAGGTGCTGGTCGTCGGCGGATACGCGGGCGTTACGCCACTGAACAGTGCCGAGATCTTCGACCCGGCGACCAACACCTTCGCAGCGGCCAAGCCTTTCGTCACCGCTCGCTCGACCCACACCGCCGTGCGCACCGGGTCGGGGGCGAGCGAGAAGGTGTACGTCGCCGGCGGGCTGACCAAGAGCGGCACCACCAACGTGGTGCTCAAGTCCGTCGAGATCTACGACGTGACGACGAACACCTGGGCGGCGGGGCTGGACATGGCGGCCACGCGCTACGGGCACGCCATGGCGGTGTACCCGCAGAACAACCAGATCCTCGTGAGCGGCGGCTTCGGGGTCTACAACAGCACCGTGCTGGCCAGCACCGAGCTCTGGAACGGCTCGGCCTGGGTCGCCGCGGATCCGATGTCGACGCCGCGGGCTCACCACGAAGCGCTGGCGGTCAAGACCAGCGAGATCTGGCTGGTCGGCGGCTACACCGGCAGCGCCGGCTCCACCGGCGCCGTCGACAAGTACACCGGTGGCACGCGCGCCGCGGGGCCCCCCATGGTCAACGCGCATAGCGAGTTCGCGGCCACCGTGCTGGCCAACGGCACGGTGCTCGTCCATGCCGGCAACGGCGTGGGCCTCAGCGCCGAGTACTTCGACGGCCTGAAGTGGAACGTCACCCCCCAAACCTGGCGGCGCGATCACACCGCGTTCACCCTGGGCGACGGCACTGCGCTGATCGCCGGCTTCCGGGTCGACGCCCTGCGCTTCGACCCGGTCGCCCAGAAGTTCCATTTTGCCGGTAACTTGAACAAGAACCGGTACCATCACGCGGGTGCCACCCTCCCCAGCAACCGGGTGCTGGTGGTCGGCGGGGCGGATCCGAGCAACGGGACGCCACTCGCCGACGGAGAGGTGTTCGGGCTGGCCGCGAACGGCCAAGCCTGCACCAGCCCCGGCGAATGTGCCTCGCTCAAGTGCGTCGAAGGCGTGTGCTGCAACAGCGATTGCACGGGGACCTGTCAGAGCTGCGTGAACGCCAAGACGGGCTCAGCGAGCGGCACCTGCGCCTCGATCAAGACCGGCACCGACCCCGACAACGACTGCGCGGCCGACGCCCAGAGCACCTGCGGCAACGACGGGATGTGCGACGGAGCTGGCGCTTGTCGCAAGTGGCCCACCGGCACGCAGTGCGGCAGCTCTTGCGTGAACGGGACGCAGACCACCCTGGGCTGCAGCGGTGCGGGCGCGTGCTCGCAGGCCCTCAGCTCGAAGAGCTGCGGCGGGCCGCCCTGCGCCAACGCGCAGGTCTGCTCGACGACCTGCGGCACCGGGAGCCCGTGCCAGACCGGCTTCTGGTGCGATGCGGGCACCTGCAAGACGCAGCTCGCCAAAGGCTCCGTCTGCACCGACGCCAAGCAGTGCAGCACGGGCTCGTGCGCCGACGGCATCTGTTGCGACCAGGCGTGCACGGGCCTGTGCCAGAGCTGCAAAGCAGCCAGCAAGGGCTACGGCGCCAACGGCGACTGCGGCTTCGTGAAAGACGGGCTCGACGTGGACGCCGAGTGCGCGGTCGACTCGACCAACGGCTGCGGCGACGACGGAGCGTGCAACGGCGCCGGAGCGTGCCGCAAGCAGCCCGCCGGAACCACGTGCGGCGCAGCAACGTGTCAGAACGCGGTGACCGCCGCGGCGAGCTCGTGCAACGGGCTCGGCGTGTGCCAGGCCACGCCCGGCGGCACGCCCTGCGAGCCCTACCGCTGCGATTCGGCCAAAGGGACCTGCAAGACCACGTGCGCCGCGCTGGCCGACTGCGCGCCCGGCAGCTACTGCGAGCTCGGGCTGTGCGTACCGACCAAGATCTTCGGCGTTCCGTGCGGCGCCGCGACGGAGTGCATCTCCGGGTTCTGCGTCGACGGGGTGTGCTGCGATTCGCAGTGTGGCGGCCAGTGCGAGGCCTGCGCCGAGACCGGGAACCTGGGCAAGTGCGTGACGGTGAGCGGCGCGCCTCGGCCCGGACGCTCACCGTGCAACGGGAGCGGCAGCTGTCAGGGCAAGTGTGACGGGACGGACAAGAACACCTGCACGTTCCCGGGAACGGCCAGCGCGTGCGGGCCCGCCGCCTCGTGCACCGGCGACGTGTCCGCGCCCCAGGGCACCTGCGACGGCACGGGAGCCTGCGCCACGCCGGCGACCAAGAGCTGCCTCCCCTATGGCTGCGATGCGTCGAGCGGATCGTGCAAGAGCACGTGCGCCAGCGACACCGACTGCGCGCAGGGCGCGAAGTGCGACACGAACACCGGGAAGTGCGCCATCACCAGCGCCATCTGCAAGGACAGCTCGACGGTGCAGATGCCCAACGGGCAGACCACCGACTGCTCGCCCTACAAGTGCAGCGCCGGGGCCTGCGAGACCAAGTGCGCGAGCAAGAACGACTGCGCCGACGGCTACGAGTGTGAAGCTTCTTCTTGCGTGAAGGCGTCGGGGACCGGCGGCAGCGGGACCGGCGGGCAGAAGAGCGGTGGGGCGGCCAGCGACGACGGCGGCTGCGGGTGTCGCGTGCCGGCGGGTGGAACTGGCTCTACTGCGCCGTGGCTCGCGGCGTTCTTGGCGGCAGCCGCGGCGATCCGACGGCGGCGGGTAACAGCCAGCGGCACCTGAATCCCGAGCCGCCTCTCAGGGCCCTGGGGGATAGGCGGGCAAGAAAGCGGCCTCGGCGACCGTGTCGGTGGCGAGATACGGCGTGCGCGTGCCGCGCTCGGCGCCCGGGCTCACATACACGCGCCGCCGGAACAGGTTCCGGAGACGCAGTCGGCGTGCGCGTTGCACATCTCTCCTTTGGCGCCCAGACACTTGAGACCCTTGAAATTGCACTTGCCGCTCATGCAGTTTGCGTCAGCGTTGCACGTCGTGCCGCTAACCTTCTTGCAGTTCCCCTCGCCATCACAGAAGGCCCCAGCCACCGCGTAGCTGCACGTCTCGGGCACTCCGCCACTCGCGAGGTCTTCCTTGTAGTACGGCACGTTCGAGCAAATCCCCTTCTTGCCGTCTACGCCGCAGCTCTTGCAGGTGCCCGTGCAGGCCTCGTTGCAACAGACGCCGTCCACGCACTGCTTCGAGGGGCAGTCGTCGGCCTTGGAGCAGGTGACGCCCACGCCTGCGACGCAGGTCCCGGCGCCGTCGCACAGGCCGCCGGTGCATGCGGTGGCCGCGGCCTTGGGCTCGCTGGTCTTGGCGCCCGCGGCGCAGCCCGGCGTGCTGCACTCCCCGGCAGCGGCGGGGACGTCCGTGTCGTCGGCCTCGGTGCGCGTGGTACCGTCGGCGTTGCACACCACCTGGCTGCAGTCGCCGGCGGTCTGCTCCGGCGTCGGGGTGCCGTCGAGCGCGTCGTTCTTCTTGCACTCGCCGGCGGAGCAGACGCTGGTCCGGCACGGCCCCTTGGAGCAGTCGTCGTCCCCGCTGCAGGTCTTGCCGGAGTCGTTGCTGCCGGAGTCGCTCGGGCCCGAATCCGGGCCGGGCTTGCTGCCGGAAGACGAGTCGTCACCCCCGCAGGCGATGAGCACGAGACCGAGCACGCAGGCGACCGACCGGACACGACCACGCATGCTGACGACTTTTAAATCACCGTTCCATCATCGGCAACAAGGAATCACGGGCGCCACGATTTTCTAGCGGCGGCAGTCGGGTGAGCACCCCACCAGGCTGTGCACGGTCCGGTCCACCACCTCGTCGGCCTTGCGTCGGCCCGCACGATGGCGCCCATCGCGAAGCTCCTCTCGATTCCTGAAGCTGCCGAATCGCGCCATCGTGCGGTACACGTGCGAGCGGTCGCAGCCCACCACTCAGCCTGGCCGCATCGCCTGTCGCCGATGCGCGGCCGGCGACTTGGAGCGCGCGAACGCCGGAGACCCAATCATGCGCCGTTGGGTTGCGGAGGGAGCCAGCGTGGGCTCGGGGCGGGGCCCAGCCGCGAGGCTCCGCCGGCGAGCAAAAGCTGGTAGTTTGGGATCTGGCGGGAGGAGTCGCGATGTCAGTGGGAACCCGATTCGTAGTGCTTGGCTCAGCATGTGTACTGTCCGTGGCTTGCGGGCAGCCGGTGCGCTCGACGAGCAGCGACCCGTGGAGCCACGAAGGCGCGCTGTCGAGCGGGCCGTTGGCGGAGCTGGCTGCAGCCGAGAACGACGCCTCCGCGGTCCGGGCCGCCCACGTGACGGCTCGGCAGGCCGATGGCGAGCGCGAGTCCCGGTTCCACTGGGTGCGTGCGGAGGACAGGCTGGTCGCCAGGAGCTCGGACTTCGACTTCAGCGCCGAGATAGGCGGCGGGCGCGTACGGCTGGCGTCGAGCCAAGGTGAGTTCGACGTGACGCTGAGCGCACGCGGCGTTCGCTGCGCGGAAACGTGGCTCGGGTTCGACGACGTCCGCCCGACCATCGCCCGGGGCGCGCATCGCGTGGAGCTTCCGCGCGTCGCGGGGGACGCGCGGGTCAGCGAGTGGTACGTCAACGGCCCCCTGGGACTGGAGCAAGGCTTCACTCTCGAGTCCTCCCCCTGCCCGCGCGCCGATCTCGAGCTGGCGGTCGAGATGAGCGTTGCCGGTCGCACGCCGGTGGCTTCCAGCGACGGGCGCGCGGTCGTGCTGGCGGCCGAAACGCTCGGCATCCCGAGCCTGCGTCTGCAAGATCTCTACGTGCTCGATGCAACGGGTCGGGTGCTCCCGTCGCGGTTCGAGGCTCGGGGGGACCGCGTCGCCATCCGCGTCGGGCTCGCGGGCGCCGCATTTCCGATCACGGTCGACCCGCTGGTGGTGACGCAGGAAGCCAAGCTCTTGACCGGGGGGGCCCTGCACGCGAGCGATAACGACGCTTTTGGAACTTCCGTTGCCATCCGCGGGAGCCTGATGGCCATCGGTGCCGAGGGCGACGACGTCACTGCCTCCGGGCAGGGCTCAGCGTACGTGTTCCAGCAATCCGGCAGCGACTGGATCCTGGATGGCTGGCTCGTCGCGCCAGACGCCGCCGAAAACGACCTGTTCGGTTCGTCGATCGATCTGGACGGCACGACCGTCGTGGTCGGCGCGGTCTACGACGACGGAGCGTACAGCAACCAGGGAAGCGCCTACGTGTTCACCCGCACCGGTGCGACCTGGGCGCTCGAGCAGAAGCTCGTCCACAAGGACCCGGCGCAGTCCGACTTTTTCGGCCGCTCCGTCGCCATCACGGGAGACACCGTGGCTGTCGGCGCGTCCCAGAAGAGCGTGGGCGGCAACAGCAACCAAGGTGCCGCGTACGTCTTCACGCGTGGCGGGACCACCTGGACCCAGCAAGCCAAGCTCACGGCCAGCGATGGCGCATCCGGTCACCGCCTGGGGGACTCCGTCGCCATCTCGGGCAACACCATCGTCGCCGGCGCGACGGGCGTGACGACCACGCCAGGGGCCGCCTACGTCTACGTCGGAAGCGGTAGCAGCTGGTTGCAACAGGCCAAGCTCACAGCCACCGGCGGCATGCTCGGCGATCTGCTCGGGCGGAGCGTGAGCATCGACGCCGACACGGTCGTGGCCGGTGCCCCGATGGCCGATCCCGGGGGACTCTCGTCAAGAGGTGCGGCCTACGTCTTCACGCGCAGTGGGGTCGCGTGGAGTGAGCAGGCCAAGCTCACGGCCAGCGACGGCGCCGCTGACGATCGCTTCGGCGAGTCCGTTTCGGTGAGCGGCAACACCGTGCTTTCCGGAGCACCTCAGGTCGACCAAGCGGCGACGAACCAGGGTCGAACCTACGTCTTCCTTCGCTCCGGCACGAGTTGGAGCCTTCAAGCCTCACTGCTGGTACCTACCGTCTCCGGTAAGCTCCCCGGCTCCAACGACTACTTCGGAAAAGCGGTCGATCTGGACGGAGACGTCGCGGTGATCGGAGCTCCCTACGGCGGCTACGACTACGGAAACCAGGGCGTCGCTGTGGTCTTCACGCGCAGCGGGACCAAGTGGAACCAGGGCCCGCTGCTAACGGCCAACGACGCAGCGAAGGACGTGGGCGCCGCTGTGGCCATCGCCGGCAGCACCGCGCTCTTGGGCGCACCTGGTGAAGGCGCCGGGAAGTTCGCGACGGCGGGAGCCGCCTACGTTTTCATCCGCTCGGGCACCGCCTGGAGCCGGCAAGCGCGACTGGTCGCCGCCGACGCCGCGACGGGCGATCGTTTCGGCAGCGCGGTGGCGCTGAGTGGCGACACTGCCCTGATCGGCTCACCCTCTGCCGAAGTGGGCTCGAACACGGATCAAGGAGCGGTCTACGCGTTCACACGCTCGGGCACGGTCTGGAGCCAACAGCAGAAGCTCGTCGCCGCGGACGGCACCGCCGGTCAGGCCTTCGGCACCGCGGTGAATCTGCGCGGGAACGACGCGGCGGTCGGGGCGCCGCTCGGCGGCCCCGGCGCGACCTACGTCTTCGTGCGCTCGGGCACCACCTTCGGCCAGCAACAGAAGCTGGTGGCGGGCGACGCCGCCAGCGGAGACGAGCTCGGCTCGTCGGTCGCCGTCGGCGTCGACAGCGTGATCGCCGGCGCACCCAAGGCCGACGTGAGCGGGGCCACCGATCGCGGTGCGGCGTACGTGTTTGCGCGCAGCGGCACGACCTGGACCCAGCAGGCGAAGCTGATTGCCAGCGACGGCGCGGCGAAACATCTCTTCGGGGAAGCCGTGGGCCTCTCCGGCTCCACCGCCGTGGTCGGCGCGCCGATGAGCGACCTGATCCCCACGCCGGTTGGCAACGGCGCGGTGTACGTTTTTCTGCGCAGCGGCTCGAGCTGGGCCCAGCAGGCCAAGCTCACCGCCAGCGACGGCGTGGCGGGCAACAACTTCGGCAGCGCCGCGAGCATCGAAGGTGAGACCGTGGTCGCTGGTGCCAACCGACGCAGCGGCGGGGGTGCGGCCTACCTCTTCCTTCGCAGCGGCTCGACCTGGGTGCAGCGAAACACGCTGACGGCAGGTGACGCCGCAGCGGGCGACTACTTCGGCTCGAGCGTGGCGCAGTCCGGAGCGTCCGTGCTCGTGGGCGCGCCACTCGACGCGTTCTCGAGTTACGCGAACCACGGCTCCGCCTACGTCTTCTACGCCAAGGGCTTCGCCGGCCTGAGCTGCGCGCTGAACGACGACTGCGACAGCAACTACTTCTGCGTCGACGGCGTGTGCTGCACCTCCGCCTGCCCCGGCTACTGCGAGGTGTGCTCGGTGGCGCTCGGCGCCGCCACGGATGGAACGTGCAGCATCAAGCCGGCGAACAGCACCCCGGATCAGCCGTGCGCGGGCGGTGCGCTGTGCAACGGTGTTTCCGGCTCCTGCCCCAGCGGCTGCACCAGTGACGCCGGGTGCCCTGCCAACCAGTTCTGCTCGGTCGCGGGCACGTGCCTGCCATCGCGCGCCAACGGGCAGGCGTGCAATCCACAAGGGGAGTGCATGGTGCCCGGTTGCAAGCTGTGTTCTTCGGGCAACTGCGTCGACGGCGTGTGCTGCAACACGGCCTGTGCCGGCGGCCCGTGCGATCGCTGCGACTCGCCCACGGCAGGCACCTGCGGGCTGATCCCCAAGGGCGGCGCTCCGCAGTCGAGCTGCAACGGTTATCTGTGCAATGGCGCGAGCGCGACCTGCGCCACGGGCTGCACGACGAACGCGGACTGTTCCGCCACCCACTTCTGCGACACCGGCAGCTGCGTGCCCAAGAAGCCCAAGGGCCAAGACTGCACCACGGTGGCGGAGTGCGAGGCCGGCCTCTATTGCTCGGACGGCGTCTGTTGCGCGACCGAGTGCAAGGGCAAGTGTCAGGCCTGCAAGGCCGCAAACAAAGAGAGCGGCACGGCCAGCGGCGACTGCGAAGCCGCCAAGCAGGGGTCGAACCCAGGCCTCTTGTGCGTCAAGTCCAGCGACCCGTGCGGCGATCAGGCAGCGTGCTCGGGAGTCGAGGGCAAGTGCGCCGTGGCAGCTTTCGGCGCTTCGTGCGGGCCAACCACGTGCAACGGCAACTCCGTCAGCGGCAAGACCT